>CAJXAU010000156.1 GCA_913050205.1 uncultured Verrucomicrobiota bacterium | reverse complement strand
AGATCAAGCATCAAGGCCGCGCCTTCGGCAAATTGGTTCGCGATGACGACAAGATTAAGGAACTGCGCGAAGCCTTCGAGACAGCTGCCAAGGAACATCATGAAAAGGTGAAGGACCTGCACAAGCAGTTGAAGGACGCCTCCGACGAGGACAAGGAAGGCCTGCGCGAACAGTTGAAGAATCTCCGTAAGGATTGGTTCGAGGGCATGAAGGGCAACCGCGAGGAAGTTCGGGAGCGCATCAAGGAAATCCGCGAGGAATTCAAGAACAAGCGCGACGATGTCATCGATGCCAACGAGGAAGACGGCGACAAGCCGGGTGAATAATTTACGCTGAATTAACTCTTCACGACGGGCAGCGGAAACGCTGCCCGTTTTTTTGTGGCTTGCAACGACTCGACTCCTGAAGCAGTTAATTGCACAGCGTCATGGCCGACGATTTATCAGACAGTGCATTGGTATTGCTGGGGCATGGTTCCACTCTCAACGTGGACTCAGCCAAGCCGACCTATCAGCACGCCGACACGCTCCGTTCGAGAAACCTATTCGCACAAGTTGAGGAGGCATTCTGGAAACTCGAACCAGGTGTTAGTGCCGTGTTGCGCGGAATTTTTGCGAAGCGCGTTTTTGTTGTCCCGCTATTCATCAGCGAGGGTTACTTCACCGAGGAGGTGCTGCCTCGCGAACTGGGCTTTGCCCAGCGCAGCGACGGCTCGTTCAAGTTAACCCAGCGTAATGGCGAACAAACGATCCACTACTGTGGCCCCATCGGCACACATGAAAGTATGACGAGCGCTCTCGTTGCCCGGGCGAAAGGCATCGTCGAGGCACACCCGTTCCCCTCGCTGCCCCGCACGGAAAACACCACATTGTTCATCGCCGGCCACGGTACCAGCAACAACGAGAATTCGCGCAAGGTCATCGAGGAACAGGCGGCACGCATCCGGACTGAAGGCGAGTATGCCGATGTACACGCGGTGTTCATGGAGGAGGAACCCCGCGTTGAGGCGTGCTATGAATTGGCCGAAACGAAAAACATCGTGATGGTTCCCTTTTTCATCAGCGACGGACTGCACTCGTTTGAGGACATCCCGGTCATGCTGGGCGAAACAGAAAAACGGGTGAGGGAACGCCTCACAAACGGGCAGCCCACATGGGTCAACCCCACCGAACGCCGCGGGAAAAGGCTTTGGTATTCGGCCAGTATCGGCACCGAGCCGTTCATCGCCGAAGTGATTCTCGAGCGGGTCCGAGAGGCCGCTGCGAGATGATCAGGAAATCTGGTGGCTGAACATTCCGTCGCGCAGCTTGGGCTCAAACCAAGTGCTCTTCGGCGGCATGATCCCTCCCCCGTCCGCGATGGTCATCAGATCCTCGATGCTTGTCGGGTACATCGAAAAAGCACAGGCGAACTCGCCGCTATCAACCAGTTTCTCCAACTCTCCCGTCCCTCGGATTCCCCCGACAAAGGCAATGCGCTTGCTCCGGCGCGGGTCATCTATCCCAAGGATCGGTGCCAGTGCGTGATCCTGCAGGATGCTGACGTCGAGTTGCTTGATCGCGTCGTTGGGGTCGATGGCGCTTGGTTTAGGCCGCAGCGTGCTCCACTGGCCATCAAGGTAAAGTCCGATCTCGTGCTTGCCGGTCGGTTCCGCCTGGCCGCTTGGCTCGATCTCAAACGCTTGGCCAAGCGCGGCTCGAAACTCGTCATGAGACAAGCCGTTTAGATCGCGCACGGCCCGGTTGTAGGCAAGGATTTGCATTTGGTCGTGCGGGAAGATCACGGTCAAAAACAACCCACTGGTTCCCGCACCGGATCGGCGTTGGTTCACCCGCGAGGCGGCCGCGCTGCGATGATGCCCATCTGCAATATATAGATTCGGGATGCCTGCAAATCGTTCCTCGATGAACGCTGTGTCCTCACCGGCAGCAATCGTCCATGACGTGTGACGGACACTATCCGGCGCTGTGAAATCCACGTCCGGTTCGCCGGAGGAGACTCGCTCGAATAACGCATCAAGTTCTGCATCGGCTGGGTAGGTTAAAAACACCGGGCCGGTTTGTGCATCCAATACCTCGAGGTGGGCCACTCGGTCGTCCTCCTTGTCCGGCCGGGTGAACTCGTGCTTGCGGATTGTGTTCGAATCGTATTCGGCACAACTCGCCACTGCCACGAGGCCAAGTTGCGCATGCCCTCCCATGATTTGCCGGTAGAGGTAATAGTGTGCTTGGCCATCCTTTCGCAGTGCCCCCTCGGCGATCAGGCGGTCGAAGTTTTCGCGTGCCTTGGCGTAGACACTTGGGTCGTTCGTCGGGGTGCCCTCCGGCAGGTCGATCTCCGGCCGACTAACGTGCAGAAAGCTAAACGGACGCCCCTCAGCCATTTGACTGGCTTCGGCGGTGGACATCACATCGTAGGGGAGTTCGCAGATTTCCGAGGCACGGCTGGCATCGGGCAGAAGCGCTGGGAAAGGCTTTACAATTGCCACGGGCAAAAATGTACGGGAGCACTTGGCCAAACGCGAGAAAAACTCCAAAAACGCAAGTATCTTACACAGAGAGAGATGCGTCGCTCTCCCGATTGTCGGTGAATATCTCGAGCTTGCATTCGAACCGACCCGGGCACCTAATCACCAACTGAACCCCTTTTGCGTTATGAAAAACTACACCCACTCCAACTTGAGGAACGTCGCACTGGTGGGTCATGCCTCCTCGGGCAAGACCATGCTGGGCGAATGCATGCTAGCCTGTTGCGGAAACATCAACCGCCTTGGGTCTGTGACGGAAGGCACCACAGTCTCGGACTATCACAAGGCCGAACAGGAGAGACACTTTTCCATCCACACGTCGCTGTTGCACGCCGAGTGGCTGGAAAACCGTTTTAACATCATCGACACGCCTGGTTACCTTGATTTCATCGCCGAGAGCCGCGCCGCGCTAAAGGTCTCAGACATGGCTGTCGTCGTCGTTCACGCCACACATGGCATCGAGATCGGTACCGCCAAGGTCTGGGAATACGCCAGAGAGTACGGCCTGTCAAAAGTGATGGTTGTCAACGGGATGGACGCCGAAAATGCCCGGCACGAACCAATCCTTGAGGAATTGGCGACTACGTTCGGGAAACGGTTTTTCCCCATCAACATCCCAGTCAATCCCGGCCCCGGCTTCAACGAGGCGCTCGATGTCATCCGCAAATCCAAGCTGACCTACAAGACCGATGGCAGTGGAGAGTACGACGAGTCCCCCGTCACCGGGGATGAAGCGGACGAACTCGACCGACTGCACACGCAACTAATCGAGTTCGTTGCCGAGTCTGACGACTCGTTGCTCGAGAAGTTTTTTGACGAAGGCATTACGGAGGAGGAACTCCGTGGCGGCCTTCACAAGGCGTTTGAATCCCAAAATTTCATCCCTGTGTTTTTCACCAGTGCGGAAACAAACGTCGGGGTGTCGCGGTTGATGGATTTCATCTCAAAATACAGCAGTTCGCCCGATGACCATCCGGACGCTGTCGCAACCGACCCGGAGGAAAACGAGATCACCGTCTCGCTAGACGACGAAGACCCAGTGGCATTCGTGTTTAAGACGATCAACGAACAACACCTCGGGGAGCTATCCTTCGTCAAGGTACTCGCCGGTACGCTCAAGTCCGGCGAAGAAATCCTTAACGCCAGCACCGGGGAACCCCAGCGCCTCGGGCAAATGTTCATCTTAAACGGGAAAAATCGGGACAAGGTGGATCAGCTCAACGCCGGCGAAATTGGGGCATTGGTGAAACTAAAAAATACTCACACCGGCAACACGCTCACCTCAACCAAGCGCAAGGTTCAAGTCACCCCGATGGAGTATCCCAACCCCAACATTCACGAGGCACTACGGCCGCACAACAAGGGCGATGAGGAAAAAGTCGCCGTCGGCCTCGCAGCACTACACGAAGAGGATCCTGCGTTTCACTACCACGTCGATCCCGAACTCCACCAAACTGTCGTCTCCGGCCAGGGAGAGTTGCACTTGCAAGTTGCAATGGAGCGACTCAAGGAACGTTTCAACGTCGAGATCGACCTATCGGCCCCAAAAATCCCCTTTCGCGAAACCATACGCAGCAACGGCGAAGCCAAGTACCGACACAAGAAACAGAGCGGCGGCGCCGGACAATTCGCCGAGGTTTGGATGCGTATTCAGCCAAGCCAGCGGGATAACGGAATCGATTTTCACGAGTCCCTTGTCGGTCAAAATGTCGACCGCGTTTTCGTTCCCTCTGTGCAGAAGGGCGTCAATAGTGCCTGCACCGATGGCATCCTCGCTGGGTACCGTGTGGTCGATGTGGAAATTGATTTTTACGACGGCAAAATGCACCCGGTCGACTCCAAGGACGTGGCGTTCCAGATCGCCGGCAAGCAGGCGTTCCGAGAGGCGTTCCAATCCGCCAAGCCATGCATCCTTGAGCCAATCACCAAAATCGAAATCAGCGTGCCGGAGGAATTCATGGGCGCCGTAATGGGCGACCTCTCAAGCCGCCGGGGCAAGATCCTTGGGATGGATGCCGAGGGCGCATTTCAGGTTGTCCGGGCCGAGGTGCCGCAAATGGAGCTGTACCACTATTCCACCAACCTGCGTTCCCTCACCGGGGGCCGCGGGCTGCACTCAGAGGAATTCAGCCACTACGAATACATGCCCCACGAATTGGAACAAAAAGTCATCGCCCATACCGAAGCGAACGGCACGGAATAACCACCCACTTGGCCAAGCGCTACGGTTTTTGCTCGCGGAAAAGATCGATGGTTATCTGGCTGCCCTTGCGAAAGCCGGCATGGCCGTCAAGGTAGGCCAGATTCGCCCCGTCGTTGTGGCGCTTGGCCGCAATACGCCGATCCATGCTCAGGCGTTTGCCGTTGGCGCCGTACGGCAGGTGGCTCGGCCGCCACACATCGTTGAGCCAGGTGTTGTTGTGGGGATCATTCAGGCCGGTGATGATAGGCCTCCATGACCCTGCCGAGCTGTCCCCGACATAGACTGAATCAGAAGGATTCCGGAAATTGGAAAGCTTGCTCGGGCCAACCTGCTGGTAGCCAATCATGTCGCGCGGACTGCTGAAGCGCCAAGCGTTGAC
>CAJXAU010000155.1 GCA_913050205.1 uncultured Verrucomicrobiota bacterium | reverse complement strand
CTCGAGAAACTCGACCTCGTCCGGTTGCCGCGCGAGGCGGAGAAACCTCTGCTACTGCACTACGACCCGTCGCTTGATCCGGTGATGGAGCTTAGCCTCTCCGGTTCAAGCCGAAGTATCAAGTACAAGGGGGACGAGGGGCTGCGTCGGTTGCGCCGCATAGCGGAGCTGCAGGTCAAGCGCCAGATCGAGCCGATCAAGGGTGTGGCTGCTGCCCGGGTGCGTGGCGGGTTGGAGGAGGAAATTCATGTGTTGATCGATGAGGCCAAGCTGCAGCGGGTGAGCCTGTCCATTAGCCAAGTGATCAGCCGTCTGCGCGCGGAAAATATCAACGCGGCCGGTGGGCGTATTCAGGAGGGTGGCGCGGAATACATGATCCGCACCATCAACGAGTACCAAAGCCTTGAGGAAATCGCGGACACCATCGTTTTCCGGAGGGATGGTCGCGAGATCCGGGTGAAGGACTTGGGGCAAGTCGTCCACGGTCAGCGCGACCGCGAGATGATGACCAAGACCGATGGGAGTGAGAGTGTCCAGATTGACATTTACAAGGAAGCCGATGCCAACATGATCGAAGTGGCCGCGAAGGTCACCGAACTTGTTGGCAAATCCTCCGGCTCCAGCCGCTCCACGCTTGCCGGTAAGCTCCGCGCCGAGGAGGACGCCTACCTCAGCGTGGTGGCGGATCGCTCCATCTTCATCGATAACAGCATCTCCGAGGTGAAATGGACGGCCTTCATCGGTGGTATGCTGGCCATCCTAATCCTATTGCTTTTCCTGCGTGACCTGCGAACAACCGCCATCATCGCATTGAGCATCCCGATCTCGATTTTCATCACGTTTGCGCCACTGAATATTCTTAACGTAACGCTCAATATCATGTCGCTGGGCGGCTTGGCCATGGGCATTGGCATGCTCGTCGACTCTTCCATCGTGGTACTTGAGTCGATCTATCGTTGCCGCGAGGAGGGAGACTCAATTCGCAGTGCGGCCATCCGAGGCACGAAAGAGGTACGCGGCGCGGTGATCGCCTCGACGCTGACTTCGATCTGCGTGTTTTTCCCGATGGTCTTCGTGGAAGGTCTGGCTGGTCAGGTGTTCAGTGACCTTGGCTTGACGGTGGTCACGTCGCTGATCGCTTCGTTGATCGTTGCGGTGTTATTCATCCCGATGTTGGCCAGCCGCACAGGTTTTCAGCTCAAGTCGGACGCGGGTATGGTCTCCCATTTCTTCGGCTCCATCAACGGACGGATGAGCCTTAGCTCGTACTGGCTGCGCTTTGTTCTTCCAGCCGTCGTGTTGTTGGCAGTCATGGAGGTCGTGGTGCTGGGGTATACTTGGTGGATGGTTTCTGCGGTGGACGATCCCAAGTTCGAGGAAGAAATCGTCTATCCCGCCGTGGCGATGTCGGTATTTGGCGTCTGGCAAATGGTTTGTATGATCCCGAGCTTGATCGCCTTGGCCAAGCGCCTGCATGACCTTGGCCGGACAGCTTGGTGGCTGTTCGCTGCGGCCGCCTCACCGGTTGTGGCAATGATCGTTTTCGTTGTGGCGGCGGTTGCGTTGGGTCAGAATTTCAATCCGGGCTCGTTCTCGTTATTTGGAGCCAGTGGACTATTAATGTTGGTCAGTTGGGCCCCGGCGGGGCTGCTGACGCTGCTTTGCTCGGTCGTTCCCGGCTCGAAAAATGAAAACCGCTTTGGCCAAGCGGACCACGAGGGGCAGACCTTGGCCAAGCTCTGGGGTTCGTTCCGGGTATTTGGCGAGAGCCGCCAGCGCAACGAACGGGTATTTTGGATCGCGATCCCCTACTTTGTGTTACGCTTGGCCATCTCGTTCCTGCTGGAGATGATCGGCTTGTCTCTGGTCTGGGTGATCCGTGCGGTGGCTTTTGTTGCCCTGACGGTTTACCGGGGCATCATGAAAATCGGCTCCCTCATTGGTGCCGTGTTTTCCAAAGTTTTCGGTGAGCGCTCCGACGATTCCGACGAGGTCGCGGGCAAGGGGCTTTATCGCCGGTTAATCCGCTGGGCGTTGGCCAGTCCGCTGGCGATGATCGTCCTCGCTGCAGCCTGTTTTTGGGTCACGTACTCCGTGGGCCGCCAATTGGAGACCGAGCTTCTCCCAGAGGTGCACCAGAGCGAGTTTACGTTCGAAGTGTCACTTCCTGTTGGCACGCCACTGGATGAGACTGTGAAACTGCTCGGCGACGTGGAGCAAAAAATTCTCGATTCAAAAAAAGCTAAGGATAGCAAGATCGATACGCTGCTGGTGATGTATGGCTTCGACACCAGCAACATGAAGCGCTCAGACGAGGGCGAGCATTCCGCGCGGTTCAAAGTGTTGCTGAAAAAGACGAACAACCCGCACAAGACGGAGGAGGAGGTCATCGCGCAATTGCGTGAGATGTTCGACGACGTGCCGGACGTCACCACCCGCGTCACGCGCCCTGTTTTGTTCAGCTCTAAAAAACCGGTCGTAATCCAGATCAATGGCGAGGAGTTGCCGGAGTTGAAGGAGTACTCCGATCAGGCCACGGCGTTGCTCTCAAAGGAGGCGGAACTGGCGGACGTCGAACCGACGCTGCGCAGCGGTGCGCCGGAGGTGCAAATCACCTACGACCGCCAGCAGATCATCCGGCACGGCCTCAACATCAACTCCATCGCCGAGCAGGTGCGTGACATGGTCAAGGGCTCGGAGGCCACACGACTCAATCGCCGAGACCGGCGTGTCCCGATCGTGGTGCGTCTGGCTGAGGACGATCGTGAACAGGTCGCGGACGTGGGCCAATTGACCGTCAACCCCGGTGACGATACGCCGATCCCGCTCAACTCCATTGCGGAGCTGTCAGTGGGCGAGGGGCCAAGCGAGATTCGCCGCATCGACGGTAAGCGCGTGGCGCTCGTACAGGCCAACATTGGCAGCGGTTCGTTGGGCTCGGCCGTGGAGACGGCCCAACAGGTTCTCGGCGGAGAGATCGACTGGCCGGGCTACATGGACTTTATCATCACGGGACAAAACAAGGAATGGGAACGTAGCAGTACCAGTCTTTATCTGGCGCTTGGTTTGAGCCTGTTTCTCGTCTACGTGATCATGGCGTCGCAATTCGAGTCGCTTGTCCAGCCGTTCATCATCATGTTCACCATCCCGATGGCCTTTGTCGGCACAGTGCTGGGCCTTGAGTTCTTTGGGATCAACCTCTCGGTGGTTGTGTTCCTTGGGATGATCATGCTGGCCGGTATCGTGGTGAATAATGCCATCGTTCTGGTCGACTACACCAACACGCTGCGCAACCGCGGGATGGCGTTGAAGGAGGCCATCGTGCAGGCCGGTTGCGTTCGGTTGCGCCCGATTTTGATGACCACGGCCACGACTGTACTTGGCCTGCTACCGATGGCGCTTGGCCTTGGAGATGGCGCCGAGATCCGCAAGCCGATGGCTGTGGCTGTGATCTGTGGCCTGCTCACGTCGACGGTGCTGACCCTGCTCGTCATTCCGACAATCTATTACCTGTTTGGTCTGGTTGGGGAACGCTACTTCAAGCCGGTTGAAGAGGGGTGAGTGCGCGGGCGGTGTTTTTTCTGCCTGCTGTAACGAAATCCGCCCCACAAAAGTAATGTTGAGAAGCCGTGGATTAATACCGTTTTTCCACGCCCGCTTGGCCAAGCGCTTGGCCAAGGCTACAAGCGATGCAAACGAATAAAATCGCCACCGAGATCACGCGTCTGTCCCTCAGTCGCAAGGTCACGGTGTTTGTTTTTTTCCTGACGATCCTCGCCGTAGGGCTGATCGCGGTTGGCCGTTTGCCGCTGGAGAAATACCCAAAGGGGCAGGACTACAACCACATCCGCGTTCGCACCGGCTGGAGTTCCGGTGTCGCGGAGGAGGCCATGCAAAAGATCGGTCTCCCGATGGAGGAGGAACTGAGCACCGTCCGCGGTATCCGGTCGATTAATACACGCAGCTCTCAATCTGCTGCCGAAGTCAGCCTCAGCTTCAAACGGGGCACCGATATGGACGTTGCGTACCGGGAGGTTCGTGACCGAATGGAACGCGCTTCACTACGGTTTCCTGAGGGGGTCGATGATTACCGAATATACAAGTATGGTGGGTCAAGCCAGACTGTCTGCCGCCTGTCCATCCGGTACAACGACGACGATAATCTTTACAACAACATCGAGAAAAACCTCGTCCGGCCCATCCAGCGGATTGACGGTGTGGCAGATGTCAGTTTTCGAATCCGCCGAAAGGGAATCCAGATCGAGGTGGACAAGGACCGGGCCGAGGCCTACCGCCTGAGTATCAGCCGCCTGTCGCGGCGCCTCCGCGGGGACAACTTCACACTCTCGAGCGGCACGGTGATCGATGGAGGGAAAAAATACCTTCTCAAGTCGACCAGTACATTTCACTCGCTGGAGGATCTAAGGAATATCCCGGTAAGTGACACCGTGTATCTGAAGGACATCGCCACCATCCGGTACGGGTTGGACGACATGTATCAGGAGACCGAGCGCTGGAACCAAATGCAATCGGCCGGCATCTCGGTGGTCAAGGAGAGCGAGGCCAACACCGTGGAGGTGGGCAACGCCGTGGCGGCGGCGATTGAGGAAATCAAAAAAAATCCGGAACTGGCCAAGTACGATATTCACCTGTACCAGAATTACGGGAACGTTATTAAAAAACAGCTCGGGAGCCTGGTAAATAATGGGCTGTTCGGAGCCTGCCTTGCGGCGGTGGTTCTTTATTTTTTCCTTCGCCAATTCCGATTGACGATGGTCATCGCGCTCGCGATCCCTCTCTGCCTGTTTATCTCGATGACGGTGATGTTCTTCGCCGGGGACACGTTGAACATGACCTCGATTCTCGGGCTGGTGATTTGCGTTGGCCTGCTGGTGGATAACTCGGTTGTGGTGGCGGAGAATATCCATCGACATTACCAGTCTGGACTCTCCCGGCGTGAAGCCTGCCTTCGAGGGGTGGGCGAGATTGGGCTGGCGGTTACGACGGCCACGCTAACGACGATCATCGTATTCCTCCCCTCGTTACTCGTGGGTGGCGAAATGCGATTCATGCTGTACCGGCTTGCCTTGCCGGTAGTCTCCGCCCTTCTGGCCTCGCTTTGCA
>CAJXAU010000154.1 GCA_913050205.1 uncultured Verrucomicrobiota bacterium | reverse complement strand
CGGGAGGTTCCTCGAGCGTCTTGAGAAAGGCGTTGATGGTGACGGGCGGCATCCGATCCGCGCCGCTGATGATTGCCACCTTGTATCGGCCCTCCGTGGGCTTGAGGGAGACTTTTTGGATCAGTCCGCGAATTTGATCGACGGTGACCACTCGCGACTTGGACTCCGGCTTCAGGATGTCGAGATCGGGGAAATTATGGCTGTCGACCTTGCGGCAGGCGGTGCATTCGCGGCACGGCTCGAGCGGGATGCCTGTTTCGCCGGATGCCGGCGGCGATTGGCAATTCAGGGTCCGAGCCAACTCGACGGCGTGCGACTCAAGATTCTCGATGTCGCCTCCGACGAACAAGTACGCGTGCCCGAGCCGCCCGTTGGCCAGACTGCGGCGGAGCAGGTGGGTCGGGTGACTTTCGTTGTCGCGCGTGTCGCTGGGCACGGGGCGGTTATACGGTCTGCGCTTGGCCAAGGCGATTCTGGAATTGGCCGCTTCGTTTCCGCTTGGCCAAGCGCGTTTCTTGCGTCGGCCGCCTACGTTTGGCATTTTGCCCGTGCATGAACCGAATCGAAGAACGGTTTCAACGCCTGAAACAGGAGGGGCAGAAGGGTTTTGTGGTCTACATCGGCGCCGGAGACCCAAATCTGGACGCCACGCACGACCTTGCGCTGGCGTTTGACGAGGTTGGGGTCGATGTCCTCGAACTGGGTGTGCCGTTCAGTGATCCTCTGGCCGATGGGTTGGTGAACCAGTTGGCAGCCCAGCGCGGTCTCGACGCCGGCACGACGCCGGGTGGTGTGCTCGAGACGGTGGCAAAAATCCGCAAATCATCGCAGATCCCGATCGTCCTCTACGTCTATTTCAACATCCTGCACAAACGCGGCTTGGCGGAGTTCGTGAACGATGCCGCCGCCGCAGGGGTGGATGGCTTGCTCGTGCTCGACCTGCCGCCGGAGGAGTCGGAAAACTACGAGTCGCTGATAGCCGACGCCGGCGTGTGCCCGATCTATCTCGTGGCCCCGACCACGCCGTCGGATCGCGTGGCGTTGATCGTCAAGCGTGGCAAAGGATTCATCTATTACGTTTCCCGCGAAGGGGTGACCGGGATGCAGCAGACCGTCTCCGAGACGATCGGCGAGATGACCGGCATCATCCGAGCAAACACCGACGTCCCCATCGCGGTTGGCTTTGGAATCTCAAACCCCGAACAGGCGGCCGAGGTGGCGCGACACTCCGAGGCCGTCGTCGTTGGCAGTGCCATCGTCAACCAGATCGCGGACAAGGGGAAAGCCCCGGATCTCGTGCAGCACGTCCGGGACTTTACCGCCAACCTCATCTCCGGGATCCGCTAGGTCATGCAAAAAAAAGATCGCTACATCGTGATCATGGCCGGGGGGCGCGGCGAACGCTTTTGGCCGGTCAGCCGAGAGCGCAAACCCAAGCAACTCATCACACTGCTGGGCAGTCGGTCGTTCCTGCAGCAAACCGTCGATCGGGTAAAGCCGATCGCGCCGCCGGAAAACATCCTCATTATCACCAACGCCGTGCAGGCGGCCTCAGTTCGCAAACAACTGCCGGAACTGCCCAAGCGCAACATCATCGGCGAGCCGTGTGGACGGGACACCTGCGCCGCCGTGGCGCTGGGTGCCGCGTTGGTCGGTGGCCGCTCAGAGAACGCCGTGATGGCCGTCCTGCCTGCCGACCACGTAATTCCGGACGAAGCCAAGTTTCGAAGCGTGCTGCTGGACTCCATGCGCTTGGCCAAGCGCGAACCGGCGCTGGTCACCATCGGCATCAAGCCGCACGAGCCGGCCACCGGCTACGGCTATATTCAAACCGGGACGAAGCTGCGTTCCACCACGGCAACATCTCTCAAGTCGACATTTTTCTCGGCCAAAAAATTCGTGGAAAAACCGAATCTCGCCACCGCCAAGCGCTATCTCAAAAGCGGCAACTATCGGTGGAATGCTGGAATGTTCATCTGGTCGTACGAGACCATCGCGAACGAACTGCAACGACAGCGCCCTGAGCTGTTTGCGGTGGCGGAACGGTGGCGGTCTATCCGCAGCCAGACCAAGCTCAACGCCGCACTGGCCAGCGATTATCCCGGGCTGGAAAAAATCTCGGTCGACTACGCGATTATGGAAAATGCGCGGAACATCGTCTGTGCGGATGGCGTGTTCGGGTGGGACGACCTCGGCTCGTGGCCGGCGCTCGCCCGCCATGTCCGGGCCGACAAGGCAGGCAACAGCTCCGTGGCCGACCTCGTGCAGATCGACTCCGCAAACAACATCATCTTCGACGCCCGCACACGTAACTGCACCCC
Source organism: uncultured Verrucomicrobiota bacterium (assembly GCA_913050205.1). Classification (GTDB taxonomy): domain Bacteria; phylum Verrucomicrobiota; class Verrucomicrobiia; order Limisphaerales; family UBA1096; genus UBA1096. The sequence continues at coordinate 2,835 of CAJXAU010000154.1, read as the reverse complement.
GATTGCGCTGGTCGGCATGACCGAGACGATAGTGGTGCAGACCGACGACGCCACCATGGTTGCCGCCAAATCCGAGTCGCAAAAAATCAAGCAACTCGTCGCCCTGTTGGCAAAAGATAAACGATTCTCCCACCTCGTCTGAGCCCGCAAAACAGGAGGAGCGAGCTAGCGAGTCCGGTAAACAGTTGAAGCCAAGCGCTTGGCCAAGCGGTGTGCGGGAGTTGAACGATGAACAGACTTAAACTACGTTCGCACCCATGAAGGTTTTGAAAAGTAATTGGAATTTCGCAGCAGTGGTCGGGTTGCTTTCCGTGGCAGCGGCGGATGCCCGTCCCTGGCGCGTGGAACAGTTGCCGAACGGAAGCAAATTTAGTTGCAGCAACTGCCATCACTCTCCGTATGGCGGGCCGCGAAATGCATTTGGCCTTGCGGTTGAAAAAGAGGTGACGCGCGGGAGTCGCGCCCCGTTTTGGAGCATTGCATTGGCAGCCAAGGATTCGGACGGGGACGGGGCAAGCAACGGCGAAGAACTCGGCGATAAGGATGGTGATGGGAAACCGACCGACGGAGCAGAGGTGACGAACCCGGGTAGTTCGAAGAGCAAGCCCTCAAAACCGGTCGAGCCAATAGTTCCCGAACTGGTTGTCGAGAACCCGAAGTTCCCCTTTAGCCTTCGATTCAAGACCGTCGAAGGACAGGTCTACGAGGTTCAATCAACCCTCGATTTTCGGTCGTGGACAACCCTCGCCAAAATCAAGGGAACCGGCTCGGAAAAAGTATTCGCCGATCGCCGCAAGGCACTTTTCCCCCGCCAATATTACCGTGTAAAACTCAAGGAGTGAGTTGGTCGTTTTGACACGGTTTCGTCCGGGGGATACATTGGCTGCGCATGAGCGATTCGTTCCTGTTTTTCATATTCTGATGACGTCCACGCTGCATTACGACAACGCGCGGATAGCCCAGCAGCTTTTCAACAACGAAGCCAAAAACCTTCAGGCGCTGTATGATCGACTTGGCGTCAGGGCGACCTGTCGCGATGGCTGGATCAAACTCGAGGGCGAGGAGGAGAATGTGGCGGTTGCCACGAGTTTGTTTCAATCCCTTGAGAGTGCGCTCAAGTCAGGGGTGGTGATTCGCAATCGGGACTATGCCTATGCACTGAACACCGTGGCCACCGAGGGGCCGGATTCGCTCGACGGCCTGTACACGACCACACTGCAGACGTCCCCTCGCAAGGCGCCGGTCAACCCCAAGACGCTCGGCCAAAAACGGTATGTCGATGCGATCCAGAAACATGACGTGACATTTGGTATCGGCCCGGCTGGCACCGGTAAGACGTTCCTTGCGATGACGCTGGCCGTGATGGCGTTGAAGGAGGAAAAGGTTTCGCGAATCATCCTCACGCGCCCGGCGGTTGAGGCCGGTGAGGCGCTCGGATTTTTGCCGGGCGATCTGTACGAAAAACTGGCGCCGTACCTGCGCCCACTGCACGACGCGCTGCAGGATTTGCTGCCGATGGAGGAAGTGCAAAAGCTGATGGATCGCGGCATCGTCGAGATCGCGCCGCTGGCTTACATGCGTGGCCGCACACTCAATAACGCATTCATCATTCTGGATGAGGCTCAAAACGCGACGGCGGAGCAGATGCTGATGTTTCTCACTCGGCTTGGCTTCAACTCCAAGGCGGTGATTACCGGTGACCCGACGCAGATCGACCTGCCGTCGAGCAAGCGCTCCGGCCTGATCGAGGCCAAGCGCGCGTTGGCCAAGGTCGAGGGCATCGCACTTTGTGAGTTCGAGCGGCGGGATGTGGTGCGACATCCGCTCGTGCAGCGAATCGTCGAAGCATACGAGGTGCTGCGAAAGTCTGGCGACTAGCCGCGCTTGGCCAAGATTAAGTCATGTCGTTAACCGTTCGCAGCCGTCAAAAGACCCACATGGTGGACGCCTGGCAGTTGCGGCGCTTGGCCAAGTGGGCGTTGGAGGCTTCCGAGCCGGCGGCTGATTCCGGGCCAAGCGGTCACGAGTTGGGTGTGTTCCTCGTTGGACCGGCTGAGATGGCGAAAATCAATTACTCCAGTCTGCAACACGAGGGGCCAACCGACGTGATCACGTTTGATTATTGCGAACCGGGGGAGGCACCCAAGCCGGGCCCGATCCTTGGAGACCTGTTCATTTGCCCCGTTGTTGCGGAGGAATACGCACGGGAATACGGAACGACCTGGCCGGAGGAGGTGGCGCGATACCTGATTCACGGCGTCCTCCACCTGCGCGGGTACGATGACGGAGACGCCACAAGCCGCAAGGTCCTGAAGCGGGAGGAAAATCGATTGATGAAGGAAGCGGAAAAATGCTTTTCCTTGAGCCGTCTGGCCAAAGGTTCTATAACGGATGCCGGATGAGTAAAAAGAAGCGAACCATCTTCAGGCGGGGGCGCCGAAATTTTTTCACCGGACTGGCTGTGGTGTTGCCGGTGATCATTTCCGTCGGCATCGCGCTTTGGCTGTTCAACAAGGCGGTCGATGTGTCTGATATTCTGCTTTACCCATTTCGATATATCCCGGGTATCGAGTTGACCGACATCTGGAAGGATGCCACCGCTAATGAACCGGGCAAGGAGCTGTTTTGGTGGTGGAAAGTGATCGCCGTTGTCGAGGCGATTGTGCTGACTGGGCTGCTTGGATTTCTCACCCGCTATTATGTGGGCAAAAAACTGGTTCAGCTCGTCGACTATGTCATTCTCAACGTACCGCTGTTGGGGAAAATTTACGGCACGGTTAAGCAGGTCAACCAGGCGTTTACCTCGGAGAAAAAATCGAGCTTCAAGCAGGTGGT
>CAJXAU010000153.1 GCA_913050205.1 uncultured Verrucomicrobiota bacterium | reverse complement strand
CGAATAACAACGACGACGATTCGAACGATAAGAATGGCAATGGCCGCAGGGTGGCGAAAAAACACAGCGAACCGAAACTTGAAAAACCGGGTAAACTGAACATAAGCGGATCAGGAAGCATCCGGACACCGCGGCCATTCGGACGTTCGGGGGTTACCGGCGCTCAAACCAGCCCGAGCACAACCGCCTCGACTAGCCGAAGCACTTCTCCGGCAGCAACCAAGCCGAGTCGCCCCTCCCGCATAGGCACCAGCGGACGGAGCCCCAGCCGTGTTGCCTCGGCCAAATCCAGCAACAATCGCTCCACCACAATACGTCGCACTCCCGTAACATCGTCTCGCACCAGTAGGCCAACCGTGCCCATCAAGCCAAGCGCCATCGGCAGGACGCCCAGCTTCAAACGGTACACGCCACGGGTCACAGTTCGAAAACCGGTGCGTACGTACGGAGGTACCCAGCGGTTGACGAATCCATCCACTCCACGCCAGCGTGTTGGTGGAGTCGGTCGGACACGCCCGTCTTCGCCTAGCTACGCGAGGCCGAGCACACCCTCCCGACCTACAACCCCGGCCCCATCCCGATCGTTCGGAACAAGCCGCAGCTTCAAGCCAAGCGCGCCCTCCTTCCGTAGTCCAAGCCGATCTTCCGCACCCAGCTACAAGGCGCCTTCACGGTCATACTCGCCTCCGGCCCGGAGCTATTCGCCGCCCAGCCGATCCTATTCGCCACCGACACGGAGCACACCGCCCAGCCGATCCTACAGTCCGCCTTCGCGGAGTTCCTCACCCCCGTCTCCTCCCAGCCGGTCATCCTCCCCTCCATCCAGCCCGCCCTCATCCAGTTCCGGGCCACCGCAGCGTGATCCGCTTTAAACCAAGTAAATGCGGCATCACAAAATGAGGGGGAACTCCGGGGGCGCAACAATACGCGCCTGGCTGGTGATCGCGATTGCGACCTTAATACTCCAACCGCTTGGCCAAGCACAGATCATTTATAGTACCGGCTTTGAGCCAGGCGAGGGGTACGAGTTAAAATACACGCTTGCAGGTCAGGGAGGCTGGCTTGCCGAGGGCACAGGCGGCAACGGGCTGGTTGAAAACAACTTTGAAAATCTCGGCAATCAGGCCTACATCGGTTTTTTTCCGCCTGAAAAAGAGGATGAAGGTTATGTCAACCTATGGCGACCGATCGACATTCCGGAAAACGAAGCCAACCGAATCCGGTTTTCCGTGATCATGATGATCGCTGACATGGATAAAGAACAACGTGATGAATTCCGATGGAGCATTTACAACAGCGAAACCAAGCGCCTGGCCTCCATCGACTTCGACAACCACAGTCGGGAAATCAACTACGAACTGGATGACGGCAAGGGCTTTCAGGTCACCGAGTTTGGGTTTGAGCGAAACGCTGTTTACGAATTGTCCATCGATATGGACTTCAAAGACAACCATTGGTCAGCCTTCATTGGAGGGGAAACAATGCTTGAGAAACAACCCCTGACCACGACCGGAGCCAAGCTGGATCTGGGCGATATCAGTGCCGTTTGGGTAATCCGGGAAATCGGCAAACCAGGCGATAACTACATGGTATTCGACAACTACAAAATTGAGCAACTCAAGGAAGACAAAGAGATGCCGTGGCGAGGGGAGAACCTGTCATTAGAAATGAAAAACGGACTGCCGGTGATTACGCTTGGTCCTGGCAAATGCGTGCTGGAAGCCTCGGCCAACCTGAAACATTGGGAAACCTTGGCCACCTCACCGGAAACAACCAAACACACCGACAACGATTTCCCGAACCATCCAAAACGGTTTTACCGGTTGCAAAAAATCGATTAGCTGTCGTTTTTTAAATAAAACCAAGGAACAGGGCGTCCCTACACCGTCGCAAGGGTGGATTGACTTGGCCTGACAATTTCACTACAAGCGCGCCGTTCGCGCTTGGCCAAGCGCCAGCCAGCGAACACAAGAGGAACTTTTCATCATGCAAAAACTCATTGTTACCATGACGTTTACTGCGGCGTTTGCCTTTGCGCAAACCGCCACCGCAGACAAGATCGAGATTGACGATCTCAAGGCAAAACAAGGCGAACTTGCAGCCAAGCTGCCAGCCGCCGCCAAAAAGACCGTCAGCTACAAGAAGGACATCAAACCGTTGTTCGACAAATCCTGCCTCAACTGCCACGGACCGAAGAAACGTCCGAAGGGCAAGTTTCGCATCGATACACGCGAACTCGCGTTGAAGGGCGGCTCGGAAGGTGTATCCATCGTCCCGGGCAAAAGCGACAAGAGCGCGCTGATCAATTACATCGCCTATCAGGTGGTCGATTTTGAAATGCCGCCGGAGGGCAAGAAGGATTATCCAAAGTTGACCAAGGATCAGGTCGGTCTTGTTCGCGCCTGGATCGACCAAGGTGCCAAGTTCGACAACTAATTCCAGCGGGCGACACTGATGGCGCGCCGAAAGAAAATCCTGATCATCACCGATGACGCCGGGGAATCATACGAGATTCTCTACGCGAAACATCGGTTCGAGGAAGAGGGATGGACGGCACACATCGGCGCGACCAAAAAGAAACGGCTCAACGGGGTCATCCACGACTTCGAGCCCGGTTGGAATACGTACATCGAGCGCCCCGGTTACCTGATTGAAGCCGACGTCGCGCTTGGTCAGGCCAAGGCCTCCAACTATGACGCCGTGTTGTTGATTGGTGGCCGCGCACCGGAGTTTCTCCGCCACGATGCCAAACTACTGAAACTCGTTCGGGATTTTGACAAACAGGGAAAATGGATCTTCTCCATCTGTCATGGCATTCAGATCTTGATCGCGGCCGGCATCGCGGCAGACCGCAGACTAACCTGTTACTGCAATATCCGTTTTGAGGTGGAGCAAGCCGGCGCCAAGTGGGTTAACAAACAGAGTGTCGTGGACGGCAACTTTGTCACCGCGCAGACTTGGGAAAGCCATCCCGATTTTTACCGGGACATCTTCACCCAGCTTCACGGCAACTGATCTGCCACACACATTTCAGGAACCCCGGCCTCGACATTTGGGCCGGGGTTTTTTATTGCACCGGCGTGGGCTTTTCCGAGCAACAACTCGCCGCCATGCAGCAACGCCTTGGCAAGGGTAAAACCGTCTCCCCTTCCAAAGCGAAAAACTTTTCCGGGCCACAGGTCATACTCGGGATCGACCCTTCGCTCCGCGGCACCGGTTACGGTGTCATCAACACCGCAACCGCCACACCGGTCACTCTTTCTCAGGGCACCATCAAGTGCCCGGCGGATTGGAGCATCTCCCGCTGCTTTCTCGAAATCGCAAACACACTCAAAACCGTCATCGCTGAAACCTCCCCAACCGTGGTTGCCATTGAAGGCCTGTTCTACGCACAAAACGTCAAGACCGCCCTCGTCATGGGACAGGCCCGTGGCGCCGCCATCACCACCGTGGCCAAGGCAGAGCTGGAGGTATTCGAAATCGCACCCCGCAAAGTCAAACAGGCAATCGTCGGGTTCGGTGCCGCACAAAAGGAAGCCGTTGCGAAAATGGTGCAGACCCGCCTTGCCCTCAGCGAACTCCCCGCACCGGACGCCGCCGACGCTCTGGCCATCGCACTCACCTTCTCCCAGTCGGCCAGTTCCCCCATCCCCGACCCAGCGATCAAGCCGCTCTAGACCCGCTTGGCCAAGCGCACCGTGTTGGTCTATGAATAGATTGCCGCACAACGTTTTTTTCGTTATTAAAACCGCGTGCCACATAGATTACTTGATAAATTATTGCACACAAACGCCCTGTTCCCCTTGGGTGTCTTATTCATCAGCCTCCTGATCGCTTGCGATTCGGCACCATCCACCAAAACACTCGAAAATCCTTCGACTTCGCCACCCAGTTCTCCGGTCGATACCAACGCAGTGCTTACGTTGCATGATGAACAGATACGTTTCGATAAGACCGTGTTCGCCAACGAGATGGATGCTCAAGCCTACGAGAGTACTTTTGTCTCATTGTGGGATCGACTGCGATCGACCGAGCCGTTCAAAGTCTTTCGGCAATTCCCACTTGTCAGGTTGAATCTTCCCTTGCCGGGCGCTTGGCAACCTCAATCTCTTGGCGTCGATGGCATCCGGTTGGCGAAACTAAACAGGGATAACATTCCGTTGGATCACTCAAGGTATTTGGCCCTTATTAACCAACTGGAAAGTGACGGCTGGCAGGTGGCCCAAACGGAGTGGCACCACTCCAGATTCACACCCGGCAAGGAAGGTAACGCACCCAGTTCGATTATTTCATTTGAGATTCACGCCACCAATAAAGCCCATGAAAGGCGAGCCGCAATCAAGGGGCAATTGGATGTCACTTGGACGGGCCGCAAGACCCAAACCGGCCTGAGGATCCCGCATACCATCAACGTCAAAGACACATCAATTATTGATTATACAGGATCTCCCGCGTTCACCGAACTCCTCCAAGTTGACCCAAAGAAAATCGATCCCAAACTTTACCCACGCGTTAGCCCCATCATTGTGCACGATCTCGACAAAGATGGTTTGCCTGAGTTGATTTTGGCTGGCTGCAATCTGGTTTACCGAAACACCGAATCCGGATTCCAACACCAACCCTTTCTATCCCATCCCGTGACCCCAATTGGAGAAGCTGGAATTCTGGCGGATTTCAATGGCGACGGTAACCCGGATTTCATTTCCACGGGAAAAACGGATGGCCTACTTCGCGCATGGATTGCTGATACCGGAGGGACGTTCACCACTGAATCGCATGTCTTGCTGCAAAGCAAATTTGACAACCCCCACACGATGACCGCTGCTGATGTCGACTCGGATGGCGATCTAGACTTGTTCATCGGCCAATGGAAACAACCCTACCTAAAGGGCTCCATGCCAACGCCTTACTACGATGCGAACGACGGATATCCCGATGCCCTGCTAATCAACGATGGTAAGGGTAATTTCGTTGATAACACGGCATACGCCGGTCTCGCGGCAAAGCAAAATCGCCGAACCTATAGCGCCTCGTTTGCTGATCTGGATGGAGATGATGACCTTGACCTGTTTTGTGTTTGCGACTTCTCAGGGATCGATGTTTACCAAAACGACGGGAAGGGAAAATTTAAGGACGTTACCGAAGCATGGGTCAAGCAACGCCACGGCTTTAGAATGGCCCACACA
>CAJXAU010000152.1 GCA_913050205.1 uncultured Verrucomicrobiota bacterium | reverse complement strand
GATAGGCGTAGTCGCCCTGCTGGGCGGCATCGAGCATCGCGGCGTACTGCTGGGGAGATGCAATAGGCATAATTTATTGTCCAAAAAAGGCCATTTGGCCAAAGGGCGGCGCATAGTAGCGGGATTCGCTGCATTTGCAAGGGCGGAAAATGACCGTTTTTTATGGGATTTGCGCTTGGCCAAGCGCTTGGCCGCAAGCCCACCCTTGACAGGGCAACCCCCTCTCAACAATAACGGCGGCAGATGAAAGCTCACATGATTTACTCTGGCGCTCTGGCTGCACTACTCACGGTGGGATGCGGGTCGGAACGGTCTGAGCCTTTGGCAACCCCCAAGGCGGCACCCCAGACCGAGGCGCCGCCACCCAAGGTAGCGCCCCAGCCGGCGGCACCAACCCCAGTCGCCCCTGCACCGGTGACGACCAATGCCCCCGTGGACGTGAGCACTGCGCCTGAGGATTCGACTCGGAAACTTGACATCTTCCGCAGCGCCGGTTCCGGAAACATCGAGTCGGTGAAATACCACTTGGCCAATGGCACCAAGCTCAACGCCCGGGACAAAACCGGCAAGACCGCATTGCTGTGGGCGGTGCGCAGCAAGAAGCATGAAGTTATCTACTTTTTACTCGATCGGGGGGCTGATCCAAATATTGCCGATAACAGAAAAGTTACACCGCTCTTTTGGGCCATCCGCATGAACCGACCGGAGTTGGTCACGGCGCTGTTGAACAAGGGGGCGGACATCAAGCAACTCGATGCCAGTGGTAAGGGCGTTTTTGACTACGCAAAAGACGACACAATAATCGAGATTCTTCGCAACGCCGAATTGAAAAGGAAATAGCCTGCATGACCATCGCGGAGTTGACGGACAAAATTCGGGCCTTCCGCGATGCGCGTGACTGGGCGCAGTTTCATAAGCCGAAGGACATGGCTGCCGCAGTGGCCATTGAGGCGGCCGAGTTGCAGGAACATTTTCTTTGGAAAACCGACGAGGACAGCTCCGCGCATCTGGTCAGTCACGGCGACGATGTTGCAGAGGAGATTGCCGACATCGCCATCTACCTCATGCTCATGGCGTCGGATGCGGGGATCGACCTTGGCCAAGCGATTGAGACCAAGCTCGCGATCAACGAAAAACGATACCCGGTCGACAAAGCCAAGGGCCGAAACAACAAGTACACCGACTACCAGTAGGCTGAGTTTTGCATTTCGTGGCGGGGTTCACTCACGTGTGAGATGAACGGTTTTTTTGTCGATCATTCCAAGCAGTCCCGCCCCAGAATCAACGAATTCAAAAACATGCCGGACTTCGTTCCAATCCCTTGGAGTTGTTGCGTAGTCGGCCGAGGCATTTTTCTCGTCCAGTAGATTGTATTTTACCGTGATCGTTTGTGCGTGCTGTTCCCAGATGCCTGAAAACTCAGAAACCGTTTCTACCCCATCAATTTCCCATAAGCTATTGACTGTCACGGTACAGGTTCCGTCAGGATTTAATTCGTACCGATAAGTCGAAGACTTCATCAACGTTTGGCCTTCGGCCTCGATGGCCGTCCGTGCCTTGCCGATCCAAATTCCAGAAACAACCCCACGCTGATGGACGCAAGCTGTGGCAAGCAACGAAATGAAAAGCGTTAGGATGAAGAGTCGCGAAGTCATGAATCTTGAAATGGGTACTTGGAATACTCGCCGTTTAAAATCATTCGTTTTTGGTCGGGCTTGATGTTAAATCGGCCTGACCGTGAGGGGATTGAGTATCCGATTAATCTGTAGCTGCCAAATCCAAAAGCGAGAGGGGTTGAGATTTTTCGGCGCATTTCAGCAATCCAACGAGGTTGCCGACAAGGCGTGGAAGATGAACCAACTAGTACACCGATTCACAGCCAATGAAAACTGACATTCGAGTGGGGATCGTGGGGGCGGGGGCCAACACGACGGCGAGGCATATTCCTCTGTTGCAGGCGATTCCCGGGGTGGAGGTCGTGGGCGTGGTAAACCGCAGTGAGGCGTCGTCCTCGGATGTGGCCAAGCGCTTTGGCATCCCGAAAACCTACGCCCATTGGGAGCAGGCGGTAGCTGATCGTGACACCGATGCGATCGTGATCGGCACCTGGCCATACCTGCACTGTCCGGTCACACTGGCAGCGCTTGAGGCTGGCAAGCATGTCCTCACTGAGGCACGCATGGCCATGAACGCCGACGAGGCGTTGCGTATGCTCCAAGCGAGCAATGCCCGGCCGGAACAGGTCGCACAAGTTGTCCCCTCACCGATCACCCTCTTCGCCGACGCGACCATCAAGCGGCTGCTGGCGGAAGAGTACATCGGACGGTTACTCGCGGTGGAGAGCCGGTTCAGTGGCGGGTTCATCGATTCCGTCGCGCCGATGCACTGGCGGCAAAACGCCGAACTCAGCGGGCATAACATCATGGCCATGGGCATTTACTATGAGGCGATCGTTCGCTGGGTCAGCCGTGCCGCGGGCGTGTTAGCCCGGGGTAAAATATTTACCGAGCAACGGACAAGCGAAAACGGCAAACCTCAAACGGTCAAGGTGCCGGAGCATCTTGACGTGGTGGCCGACCTCGAGTGCGAGGCGCAGTTGCACATGCAGCAATCCGCCGTTGCGGGGCTGCTGGAGGACAACGCGATCTATCTTTTCGGGAGCGAAGGCACACTGCGCCTGACCGACGACAAACTGTTTGGTGGGCAGCGAGGCGACAAGCATCTGGCCGAGATTGTTATCCCGGATTCGGAACGTGGCGGTTGGCAGGTGGAGTCTGATTTTGTCGCAGCGATCCGGGGTGAGCGGGAGGTGACGCACACCACCTTTGCCGACGGGTTGCATTATATGCAGTTCACCGATGCCGTGGCGCGAAGCATCGCCTCCGGTTGTGTTGAGACTGTATGATCAGCGCTTGGCCAAGCGCGGTTCGGCTTGATTTTAGACGGCCGCTCTTCAAGATGCCGCCAGCAATTCAATGAGCGACGCCACGAGCCAGTCAGCCGTTGCCAACGAGAAGGGTTACAGTAAAAAGAACCCCTTCCCATCCACGCTCAAGCAGCGTCGCCTGCTAAACAAAGTCGGCTCGACCAAGGAGGTGCAGCATCTTGAGATGTGCCTCGCCGGATCCGGGCTGGAGTATCGGCCGGGTGACTCGCTGGCCATTTTCCCGACCAATTCCGATCGACAGGTGGATGATGTGATCGAGGCCGGTGGACTCGATACCGGTGCGCTGGTCGAGTCCACAAGGGGTGCCTCTGTTCCGCTTGGCCAAGCGCTGAAACATGAACTCGACATTTCCGGCCTCACGAAAAGTGTCCTTAAAAAATACAATCATTTCGCCCGTTCCGACAAAATCGATTCGCTGCTCGCCCCGGAAAATGCCGCCGGCCTGAAGGGGTATCTTTGGGGGCGGGAAGTGATCGACCTGCTGGTGGATTATCCGGTGCCGGGATTAGCGTCGGATGATTTTTGCGGCACCCTTCGGAAGCTTTCCCCAAGGCTTTACTCGATTGCTTCGAGTCCGCTGGCACATCCCGGGGAGATGCACCTGACAATCGCTGTGCTGCGCTATCACAGTCATGGCCGCGACCGCGAGGGTGTCTGTTCCACTTACGCGGCCAAGCGGGTTGAGGTGGGGGAGACGATGCCGGTGTTTCTGCATCATGACAAACATTTCAAATTACCGGCGGATGGCTCAACACCGATCATCATGGTCGGGCCGGGGACTGGGATCGCCCCATTCCGTGCGTTTGTCGAGGAGCGGGCCGCCACCGGTGCCCGTGGAAAAAGTTGGTTGTTTTTTGGCGACAGAAATCGCGACACCGATTACCTCTACGGCGAGGAGTTTGAGCGTCACATAGCGGAAGGTAAACTGACGCGCATCGATCTGGCGTTTTCCCGGGATCAGGATGACAAGGTGTACGTGCAACATCGAATGCTGGAACACGCGGCGGAGTTGTATGCGTGGCTGAGTGACGGTGCGATCTTCTACGTGTGTGGCGATGCCTCGCGCATGGCGGGTGACGTCCATGAGGCGTTGATCACCATCGCCGAGCGGGAAGGGGGGCAGTCGCGCGAGTCCGCCGAGGCGTGGCTCAAACAGTTGCAGGATGACCGGCGTTACTTGCGCGACGTTTACTGAGCCTCGACCGTTTCTTCGCTCCCTGTGCCGCATCCGCTGCAGAACGGCAGCAGCGACTGGGTGACCTCACCACACTCGTTGCATGCATCAAACAACCCCTCCCCGCAGGACGGGCAGGTGTAGCGTGCTGAGGGCGGTTGGCTAACCGGTTCGCCGGCCAGCTTGGGGCCTTGCTTGGTCCAGACTGCCTGCTGAAATGCGCCGCGCAAAATCGGGAAGTCACACACCGGGCACCGATGTTTTTGGTACGCCTCGCGATATCGCCGCACTACGGTGGCTTTACGTGGCCGGGAGGCCGACCGGATCGTCCAAGTGAGAAACGCCCCGAGAATCAGGATCGCCGCGAGGATCGCGATGTACTTGAAAAAATCACGCGGGAAATGATCCCACATCACCAGCCATGTCATCCAAAATGTGGAGCAGAGTGCCGCCCAGTGGAACGGCCGATAAATACTGCCGCGCTTGCGCCTCACCAGCCATGCGGAGAAAAACAACAGCGGCACCACCACGGCCAGCTTGAGCGCCGCGATCTTCAGTTGATGCGAACGGAACGCGGTGTTGTATTCCGCGCTGGCCTTGTTTTCGAATTCCTGCAGTTCCTTCCGGTTTGCCTCAATTGATTGGTTGAGTTGGTGCCGGTCGCTGTTGAGCGTTGTGATCGTCTCGTTGGCCGACTCAAATTTGTCCTGCGCGTTGTAAAACCGGGTGCGGGCATTCTCCATCGCCTGCCGGTCAACTTCGCTTGGCTCGCCACCACCCTCGAGGCTTAGGCGTTGCAGGTCGGCAATCTTCGTGAGCGCGGTCTCCGCGTTGTTCATGCTGTGCTGCAGCGTGTCCTGAATCTCCTGCTGCCGCTTGATCTGTTTTTCGATTTCCTTGAACTGCTCGTCGAGCTGATTGGCCTCGGCCTGCTTGGCCTCCGGGATGTGGCGTTTTTGGATGGCGGAATAATCCGGCCCCGGCAGGTCTCCGATGTCGTTGAGGACAAAGCTCAGCAGCCAGATGAAAAACAGCGCGAGCAACACGCTGAGAAAACTGATCGCCGCCCGAAGCGGGAACGGCGCGCTGCTCTT
>CAJXAU010000151.1 GCA_913050205.1 uncultured Verrucomicrobiota bacterium | reverse complement strand
GGCTACTGCACGTTGTACGGCGATATGTGCGGCGGACTCGCCGTGATCAGCGACCTGCCCAAGTTGCGCGTTTACAGCTTGGCCAAGTGGATCAACCGCGACCGGGAGATCATCCCGGACTCGACCATCACCAAGCCGCCGTCAGCGGAGTTGCGACCTGATCAGGTCGATCAGGATTCCCTGCCGGAATACGACGTGCTCGACGCCATCCTTGAGGCGTACGTTGTCGACGGACAGGATGCGGAGTCCATTATCGCCTCCGGCCACGACGCCGATACCGTCCGGCGCATCATCCGGTTGATCAACATCAACGAATACAAGCGCCGACAGGCCGCCCCCGGCATCAAGGTCACCAGCAAGGCCTTTGGCGTGGGCCGCAGAATCCCCGTGGCCAAGTGCTACATGTAGCCTCGCCGCTTGGCCAAGCGCTTGGCCAAACCGTTCAATTCTCACTGCGAACAGGTTCTTCTTGTTTTTGCTGAATCCATAGGCACTCTCGCGCGTCCCTTGCGGCGAATTGTGCCCGATTCGGATTCCTCCGCTTGGGCAGCCAATCCTGAATGACAAGATTTTTACTAATCGGAGCTGCTCTCCTCAGCTTCATCGGGCGTACGCTTGCCGCTGACCCTGCACCGGCAAATACAGAGACCAAGCCTCGTGCCACCATCATGGCCATCAAGGTGGACACACCTCCCGTGATCGACGGAATCATGGACGACGAAGTGTGGAATTTGGCACCGAAGAGCAGCCCATTCGTTCAGGACGATCCCGTCCACGGCGTCCCGATGACTGAACGCACCGAGTTCCGAGTGCTTTACGATGACAAGGCGCTTTATCTCGGCTTCTGGTGTTTTGACTCAGAGCCAAACAAAATTCTGGCTCGCACCATGAGCCGCGATGATTGGCCAGACGCGGATGATTTTCTCATAATCTCAATCGACCCGTTTCTGGATCGACGCAATGGTTACATGTTCGCCGTCAATCCGAACGGATCCCGTTTTGACGCCATCATCAATAACAACGCCTATGCAGGGAGTAGTTGGGACACAATTTGGGACTGCCGAGGCAAGGTCACCAACAAAGGCTGGTTTTGCGAATTCAAACTGCCGTTCGATTCCATTGCCTTCGCCCCGAACAACACCACGTGGGGTTTCAACGTAGAGAGAACGATCCGGCGAAAAAATGAGGAGGGTAAGTGGCACAGCGAAGGAAGGCATTTGAGCACCTCCGCGATGGCGAACGCCGGGGAGATTCGTGGCCTGAAAGGTCTCGGTAAAGTCAGCAAGTGGGACGTCACGCCCTATGCCGTCGGTAAGTATCAACACGACAACCTGAGTGGGGACGGAAACACGCTCGGGGAATTTGGAGGCGACATTTCCTACCGGCTCGCCCCCAACATGAATGCAACGCTCTCTGTGAACACCGATTTCGCGGAAACCGAAGTCGATACCCGGCAGTTGAACTTCACCCGATTTTCCCTGATGTATCCGGAAAAGCGCGACTTCTTCCTCAGAGACTCCGGCATCTTCAGTTTTGGCCCACTGCAATCCCGATCATCGTCGTCGGGCATGCCAAGCACGCCGTTCTTTAGCCGAACGATCGGCCTGACCAAGCGGGGCGTGCCGGTGCCGATCGACCTTGCGACGAAAATCACAGGACGTGTGGGCGATTACAACATCGGCATGATCGGCGCGATGCTCGACGACCACGACGATCTCGGGAGCCAGAACGCCTTCGTCACTCGCATCTCCCGAAACGTGCTCGAGCAATCATCGGTCGGTATGATCAGCACGGTGGGCGATCCCAATTCCAACATGGACGCCTACATGATTGGCACGGATTTTAACTACCGCACCACAAAATTCCTGACCGACAAGACCCTCCGGGCGAGCGTCTACTCCATGGCGAATTACGACGACACAACCGACTGGAGCTACGCCCACGGCACCGGCCTGAGTTACCCCAACGAGTTTATCGACGCGCGATTGTCCTACTACCAGATCGACGACGAGTTTAAGCCAAAACTGGGTTATACGCGACGAACCAACATTCGCAAATACAGCTCAGGCATCTCCGTCCGGCCACGCACTGAAACGATCTCATGGCTCCGCAAGTACCACATCAGCTACTACAATTCATTGTACACCACGATGGATAACCAGATGGAGTCTCAAAAACATTCGCTCTACATCCCCTACCTCGACTTCGAATCCGGCTTCGATTTTTCGTTTGAGATCGAGCGAGAGTTTGATCGACCGGATCGTGACTTCACCGTCTCCGGTGGCGGCAAGGTACCGGCCGGTGAATACTGGTGGACCGACTACAACTTCGACATCGACCTGCCGGATGCCGGCCTGTTCAACGGTGGGTTCGGCTACGTTTTCGGGGACTGGTATCATGGCGAGAAGGACACGATTTACGCCCGTGTCGGTTACGACCCGTTCAAGTGGCTCAACACCAGCGTGCGCTACTCGCATAGCGGGTTCGAGTTGCCCGACACGGAATTCGACGCTCAGGTTTCATCGCTCAATCTCCGCTTCAACTTCACCCCGGACATGGGCTGGTCGCACCTCGTCCAGCACGACAACATCTCCGATTCCATCGGCTACAGCACCCGTTTTTTCTGGGAGTTTCAGCCCGGCAAAAAGGCCTATGTTGTATTCCGCCAAAACTACGGCGATGAGGACGATGGTAGCTCACTCCGCGATCTCTACGTGCGCAACAGCGAACTCTCTATTAAGGCCCAGACTACCTTCAGGTTTTAGGTCACTGCCGGCCAAGCGCTTGGCCAAGTGCACTGTGGACAGGCAGAATCCCTATTGACACCGGAACGTGTGTTCGTTACCAAGGCCGGCCCTTTTAGCGGCGGGAATTGCCCTTGGCCAAGCCGGCGGCTTCCTGCTTGACCCATAAATATTTAGAAAAATGGCACTACGACTAGGCGACGAGGCTCCAAATTTCCAGGCGGAGACAACAGAAGGCAACATCGACTTTCACGAGTGGATCGGCGACAGCTGGGCGGTTCTCTTTTCCCACCCGGCGGACTACACCCCGGTCTGCACCACCGAGCTGGGCTACACAGCCAAGCTCAAGCCAGAGTTTGACAAGCGCGGTGTGAAGACTATCGCGGTCAGCGTGGATCCGATCGACGACCACCACGGCTGGGTGAAGGACATCAACGAGACACAGAACACAACAGTCAACTTCCCGATCATCGCCGACCCGGATCGCACCGTGGCCACCGCGTACGACATGATCCACCCGAACGCCGCGGAGAAGTTCACCGTACGCTCCGTGTTCATCATCGACCCAAACAAAAAGATCCGCCTGACGATCACCTACCCGCCCGCCACCGGCCGAAACTTTGACGAGATCCTGCGTGTGATCGATGCCCTACAGTTGACAGACAACCACGCCGTGGCCACCCCGGTAAACTGGAAAGACGGCGAGGACTGCATCGTGGTGCCGACCCTCTCCGACGAGGATGCCGAGGCCAAGTTCCCGAAGGGCTTCACCAAGATCAAGCCGTACCTGCGCACGACACCGCAGCCGAACAAGTAATTGCGATTTACCCCAAGGGGAGCTGTCAAATGGCGGCTCCCCTTTTTGTTTTTCAATCCATGAAACCCACAGACATCCAGATCATCGGCGAGGAAATGGCCATCAAGTGGGACAACGACGAGGAGTCGTTCATCCGCTTGGCCAAGCTTCGCAAGGCCTGCCCGTGTGCTGGCTGCAAAGGCGAGATGGACGTCATGGGCAACCTCTACAAGGGGCCGGATCGACCTTACAAACTCTCCTCATTCCGTATCCGCTCCATCCAGTACATCGGCGGCTATGCCATCCAGCCAACGTGGGAGGACGACCACAGTACCGGCCTTTTCGCCTTTGACTACCTCCGAGCCGTGGCCGATTCGCCCGGTGAGGAATAGGCACAAAGGGTTTGAGACCAAGCGCTTGACTGTCTAACTTCGGCCATGCGCTTCGTGATTGTTCTGCTGGGCCTCACCCTGCTGATCCTCAGCCAAGACGTGGCCAACGCCCGCGTCTACCTCGGCAACGAGGTGCTCGCCATGCGTGGCTACGAAACGCTGCGAGGCAAGCGGGTCGGCCTGCTGACCAACCCCTCCGGCGTCGATGGACGCGGCCGCTCCGTCATCGACATCCTTCACAAGTCCCCCAAGGTCAACCTTGTCGCATTGTTCGGCGCGGAACATGGGGTTGACGGACAGGTGCCGGCCGGCAAGGAATTTCCCAATAGCACCCACCGCCGCACCGGCCTGCCGATTTACTCCCTCTACGGCCCCGGCCCGGTTCGCAAGCCAACCCCGGCGATGCTCAAAAAAATAGACTGCCTCGTGTACGACATTCAGGACACCGGCGCGCGGTCGTACACTTTCATCAGCACGATGGGGCTTTGCATGGAGGAATGCGGCAAGGCAGGCGTCGAGTTCGTCGTGCTCGACCGCCCCAACCCACTCGGTGGCAAGCGCGTCGAGGGTCTCATCCTCAACCCTCGCTTCAAGTCCCTCGTCGGCCAGTGGAAAATCCCGTACGTCTACGGCATGACCGCCGGCGAACTCGCCTACATGATTAGCGGCGAAGGCTGGATCAGCCACCGCCCCAAGATTTCCATCATAAAGATGAAAGGCTGGAATCGGTCGATGACATGGACCGGCACCGGCCTCAAATGGGTACCCACCTCGCCCAACATTCCGCATGGCGACTCGCCGCTTCATTACGTCTCCACCGGCGTGCTTGGCGAACTCGGCGCAGGCAGCGGACTCAGCATCGGCATCGGTGAGGGCATGCCATTCGAATGCGTCGTCTCCACCTGGATGAACACTGACGGCATGGCCCGCTACCTCAACAGTCGACGCCTGCCCGGCGTACGCTTCGAGCCGCTTCGCTTCAAGAGCCGCCGGGTGAGAAACCGCACCTACTCCGGTGTCCGCGTTCGGTTCACCAATCGCGCAATCGCTCCGCTGATGGCGATCAACTACCACATCGTCGACGCCGTGAAAGCCGTGGCCAAGCGCGACCTGTTTGCCACTCGAACCAAAAGCGGCCGCAGCTTCAACATGTTCGACAAGGTCAACGGCACCGACGTGATCCGGCGCGACCTCGCCGCTGGCCGCACCGGCGCGCAGATCGTCAAATCATGGGCCAAGGACGAGGCGCGTTTCCGTCAACAACGCACCAAATACCTCCTCTACAACTAACGCTTGGCCAAGCGCTTGGCCAA
>CAJXAU010000150.1 GCA_913050205.1 uncultured Verrucomicrobiota bacterium | reverse complement strand
TTCGCCTCCGCGAGGAGTTTCTTTTCTGCTGCGAGATTGTCGTTCGAGTCGCTCATGGGATTCGGTTGTTGGGTTGCGCTTGGCCAAGCGCTTGGCCGGCCAGAGAACGCGCGGATATTGGAGAATCCAACGCGGGAAACAAAGGCAATTCTCCGCCTTTGTTACGGACTCGCAGTTTCGCTCCAACTCATTTGTACCAGACCTTGGTTCGGAGGGACGAGCCAGCAAGTCCGCAATTAATCAAATCACAAGTGAATGAAGCCCGCTTGGCCAAGCGCTTATGAATTGGTGCATTGCCGGGGTTCGGGTTCGGCGGTAGGTTTGGCGCGTGAAACGACTTGTCCAATTGCTTTTGCTTGGCCTTTGCCTGCTGCCCGGCTTGGCCAAGGGGGAGTCGCCCCCGCTCAAGGAGTCGTTGATTGCCGCAGGCAAGGCGTTTCGGCTGGATCACGAAGCCGGGAAAACCGGCGCGCTCGACCGGTTGATGGCGGAGATCGAATCGCTTGGCCAAGCGCACCCGGCCAAGCGCGAACCGTGGGAACTGCTCGAAAACGTCGCCGACTGGGTCAAAAACAACGCCGACAAAAAAAAGGCCTACACGCGGCTGGTTAGGCTCGATGCCAAGCGCCACCCCGAATTGGTGAAACTGGCCAAAGAGGAACTGGCGTGGCTCGATTTCCTGACCAAGCCAATCGAATTGAAGTTCACCTCTACCGACGGACGTAAGGTCGATGTGGCCAAGCTGCGCGGCAAAGTGGTGCTGATTTATTTCTGCGCCTCGTGGTGTCCGCCCTGTGTGCAAGAGTACCCAACCCTCAAGTCGGTGTACGATCGCTACCACAAGGAGGGATTCGAGGTCATCGGCATTTCATCGGACAAGACGCGTGCCCAGTTTGACCAGTATTCGAAGCGCAAAAAAATCCCATGGCCGCAACATTACGAAACCAAGCCATGGGAGGGGCGAATCATGAAACAGTTCCGGGTGCGCTACATTCCGCGCCTCTTTTTGCTCGACCACACCGGCCGGGTTGCCGCGGAGGACACCCGGAAAAATCTCGAGGAAAAAGTTCGCGAGCTGCTGGCCAAGCGCCGTTAGCGTTCTAGTTTTTTAACCGCACATGAGAGTAAGCGAACGAATTGTGGTGGCCGAGCTTGGACTGAGTGCCGCTACCGGATCCCCCTGACTGACCACAGCGGCACGACGCTCACGTGAAAAGGCGCTCATTGAGCGACAGGTTTTCTCGGGAAAGATAAATAGTCGTTTCATTGGTAGTTGGCCCATGCTAGCCTGTTGGCCTAGCCAATTTTTAAAACAAGCCATTTCGGAATGAAACGACTCATCTGTTGCCTACTAATCGGCTCGCTGTTTACCACCATGAACGAGCGCGTCTTGGGGGAGCGAAAAGGGATCGCCCTTACCCCGCGTGTCTCGCAAAACCTCGACCTGCTCGAAGTCTGGATCAAGGCCCGGATGGCCTTTCAAGGGCAGCCGGGCGTGAGCATCGGGATCGTCGATGGCGAGGAATTGATCTACGCCAAGGGATTCGGCTTTGCGAACGTGGAGAAAAAGAGACCCATGACCCCGGGCACACTTTACCGCATCGCGTCGCACTCGAAGTTGTTCACCGCCATTGCGATCATGCAGCTGCGGGACGAGGGCAAATTGAGGCTTGATGATCCGGTCAAGGACCACCTGCCGGAGTTTAGTATCGCCATCAAGCATCCCGGGGCGCGGCCGGTAACGATCCGGGGGCTCCTGACGCATAGCTCCGGCATTCCGCGTGAGGCCGCTTCAGCCTACTGGCAGGACTTTAAATTTCCGACCACGGCTGAGGTCGTCGAGCGCATGAAGAATCAGGAAACCATTCTGCCCAGCGGTGATCGGTTCAAATATTCCAACCTCGCGTATGGACTGATGGGCATGATTATCGAGAAGAAAAGCGGGCTGTCTTTCGCTGAATACGTTGAAACGAAAATCATGAAGCCGCTCGGCATGGACGATTCCTCCGTGGCCTTCCCCGACGCACACAAGTCCAAACTAGCCGTGGGTTACGGCAGGCGGATGCCGGATGGCACGCGCGAGGTATTCCCCTTCGTTGATGCGCATGCGTTGGCGGCGGCCACGGGCGTCACTTCTTCCGTGACGGACATGGCCAAGTTTGTTTCGTGGCAGTTGAGACTGAGGGAGAAAGGCGGCAACGAGGTGCTTGCCGCGGCGACACTCCGGCAAATGCAGCGGCCACACCTGATCGGCGACAACTGGAAGCATGGCAGAGGGCTTGGATTCGGAGTCACGTACACGGAGGATCGCGACCTCGTTGGCCATGGTGGTTTGTACCCGGGTTATCGCACGTCAACGAACGTGAGTATGCGGGAGGGAATTGGCGTGATCGTATTCGGCAATTCGCTGGACGTGGATGTTTACCCCGGTTCCACTTGGAGCATCAGTGACCGTATTTTCGAGTGGGTAATCCCGGCATTGAAAAAGGCCAAGGACGGAGACAAAGGGGAGAGTGTAAACCCGGATTGGAATCCCCTGATCGGCTCCTACCGGATGCGCTACTGGGACAATCACGTCATGTTTTTGGACGGGGAACTGGTTTTGTTGAACCCGAATGCGCCCGATCCGAAACAGTCCTACACACCGCTGGAGCACGTTTCGGGTACCACGTTCAAGTTGATGAACAAATTCCGGTCGGTCAATTATGGCTCGGAGGGCGAGCCGGTTACGTTTGAGTTCGGACCGGATGGGAAAGTGAAACAATTGAAAATCGTAGACATAGTCTCAACGCCGATCGAGTTTTGATTTGAAGCCGATCTGCTCAACATCGCTCGCCGTCGTTCTGCTCTTTTCCACGACGGGAGCAGCGCTTGGCCAAGCGGTTGATCAACTGGCCAAGCGCCCGGTGGTGTATGTTACGATGGTGTCGCATTTTGACCGGCCCTGGACGATGGCCGCCAATGACCTCGACGCACTTCGCAACCTGACGAAGAACCATCCACAGATGCGCTGGACGCACCTGTACAATCCAGTTGCCTACACCACACCGACGCCGCTGCGCGAGCAGATGGAGGCCTACGTCAAGGAATCCCGCGACGAACACGGGGCCGAGATCGGGGTTCACCTGCACATGTACCGCACGTTCGTGGAGAGCGCCGGTGTGACATACCGCACCCGCCCCAGTGTCTCGGCCAAGCAGGCCAAGGGCAGCATGGATCCGTCCGGTTATAGCGTGCCGATGTCGGCCTACGATGGAGATGAAATTTCCCGGATGCTCGAGTTCACTCTCTCAAAATTCAAGGAGCGGGAGCTGGGTGTTCCCGAGACTTTTTGTGCCGGATTTTACACGACAAGCCTTGAGTTACAAAAGCGCATCGTGGCCGCAGGGTACACGGCGAGTGCAGCGGCGTTTCCGACTGGGCGAGAGATCGGAGCGCAGTACGCGCCCTCGTGGCATGAATTGTCAGGATGGGATGACAGCGTCACGATTCGCTCCACGCCGTATCGTGTTTCGCAAAAAACAATCCTGCCCACCGGCACGGCACCGTACCTTCGGGCGGCTGACGGGAAACCGCTGGTGGAGATACCGCAGAACGCAAAAATCGACTGGATGGTGTCGGCGCAGGACATGAAGCAGATCATCAACATGCACATTGAGCAGGCTGAAAAAGGGAAGCCCACCGCCGTGTGCCTCGCGATTCATGAGGGCAGTGCCCACGAGCATTTCAGAAAGTACGACGCAGTGCTCGACCATGTGGACTGGATGATCCGCGAAAACAAGAAAGTGGCAGTACACTACGCCACGGTGGCCACGGTGAGAAAAAAGTTCCTTCGTAGCTGGGGCTTGGCCAGATAGCTGCCGGCGGCAGAATTGACTTGCCCGGCGGAGAATTGGGTTGGAGCATTCCCCCGACCAGCCGTGGATGTGATGCTGATTTCTCCAACTTTTTTTTACCGCTTGGCCAAGCGCTTGGCCCTGATGGCCGCACTGTTGACCGGCTTGGCCAAGGGCACGGCAGCCGAGGTCGATTTCAACCGCGACATCCGGCCAATTCTCTCTGAGAACTGTTTCCAGTGCCACGGCCCGGATGCCGCCAAGCGCAAGGCCGGCCTGCGACTCGACACGCGCGAAGGGGCCACTCAACTCAACGACGGCGCGGCGGCAATCGATCCGGCGAACTTGGCCAAGAGCGAACTGCTCGCTCGGATCACAACGACCGATCCCGACACACAGATGCCGCCGCCGGAGTCGAACAGCAAACTGACGCCGGAGCAGGTTCAGTTGCTTCAGCGCTGGGTCGCGGAGGGGGCGAAGTACGACCAGCACTGGGCATTCAAACCGCCGGTTCGGCATTCGTTGCCAACGTTGACCGGGGCGCAGCGGAGCTGGGCGCAAAATGCCGTCGATCATTTTGTGGCGGCGAAGCAGGCGGAAGCGGGATTGTCGCCCTCTCCCGAGGCCGGTCGGGCCACGCTACTGCGCCGAGTGAGCCTCGACCTGACCGGTTTGCCGCCAACGCCGGAACAACTTGAAACGTATCTTGCCGACGCAGCGCCCGGAGCTTACGAGCGTGCAATCGATCGCCTTTTGCAGTCGCCGCACTACGGCGAACGCTGGGGACGCCACTGGCTGGACGCCGCCCGATACGCCGACTCGGACGGCTACAGCCACGACGCCGCCCGGTCGATCTGGCCGTACCGCGACTGGGTGATCGAGGCGTTCAATCGCGACCTTCCATTCAACCGGTTCGTGGTCGAGCAGCTTGCCGGTGACATGCTGCCCGATGCGACGCTGGCCCAGCGTGTGGCCACCGGCTTTCACCGCAACACGCAGATCAACACCGAGGGCGGCGTGGATCGCGAACAGTTTCGAATCGACTCAATTTACGACCGCATCGCCACCACCGGCGAGGTCATGTTTGGGCTGACGTTCGGCTGCGCGCAGTGCCACGACCACAAGTACGACCCGATCTCGCATGTGGAGTACTACCGGTTGTTCGCGTTTTTCAACAACGCCGACGAGCCGCGGATCGAGGCACCGACGCGGGAGGTTCAATTTCAGAGGGCGAGGCTCGATGAAAAAATAAGGCAGCTCGAGGCCAGCCTCAGCGGCTTGGCCAAGGAGGATGCCAAACGCAAGCCGATCGAGGACAGCTTGGCCAAGCTGAAAAAATCACGGCCCAAAGCGGCCACCACGATGGTGATGGCCCGGCGCAAGGAGCCGCGCACCACGCGCCGGTTTATTCAGGGCGA
>CAJXAU010000149.1 GCA_913050205.1 uncultured Verrucomicrobiota bacterium | reverse complement strand
ACCAAGCGCTTGGCCAAGCGTAGGAAATTATCTCAAAATTCACGGACTCGCAGGCTCGCCCCTCCACGACGAAGCCAAAAGCGAATCGGAGGGACGAGCCTGCGAGTCCGTGAACTTGGCCAAGCGACTTACCGACTACACCTTCACCCAACGGCGCGTCTCGGCTGACTTTTCCACGGCCTCAAGCACCTGTTGGTTCTTCAGGCCGTCCTCAAACGTTGGTTGGACCGACTTGCCCTTGGCCACTGCATTGACGAAGTCAGCAAT
Organism: uncultured Verrucomicrobiota bacterium; assembly: GCA_913050205.1. Lineage (GTDB taxonomy): Bacteria > Verrucomicrobiota > Verrucomicrobiia > Limisphaerales > UBA1096 > UBA1096. The sequence goes on along the minus strand of CAJXAU010000149.1, from coordinate 5,016 downwards.
GGTGTGCACGAAAGTGTGCTCGTATCCGATAATGTGACCGGGCGGCCACCATTGGCCCACGTAGGGATGCACACCCTTCTGCTGAGTGACAATGATATCCGCAAAACCTTGCCTGTCTTCAGGTACGGTGTTGTCAAAATATTTCAATCGATTCATATCTTCGAGATTAAACTCCAGAGAGCCATCTGACCCGTTGATCTCAATATGAATCCGGTTCTTTCGGCCGGTCGCATAACGTGTTGCCTCGAGGTTGGCCAAGGCTCCATTCTTGAATCGACCTATACACTGAGCGGCATCATCAACGGATACACGCCCCAGTTTTTTCGGATTATCCGGGAGTGGTCGCTGCTTGATGAAGGTGTGCATTTGGCCACTGACCTCATCGAACTCGCCAACCAAATAGCGACCCAAGTCGATGATGTGGGCATTGATATCACCATGTGCCCCGCTCCCGGCGTATTGCTTTTGCATTCGCCAAAGGCGGGGTGCCTTCGGATCCACGAGCCAGCTTTGCGCATACCGGGCATGGTAATGCCGAATTTGGCCAAGCGCGCCTTCGTCGATCATCTTCTTCGCCTGAGCAATGGCCGGAATGCGACGGTAGTTATGGCAAATCATGTGGACGACTTTTGCCTTCTTCACAGCCTGCAACATTTGCCGGCACTGCTTCACATCCATCGCCAACGGTTTTTCGCAAAGGATATGCTTGCCCGCCTTGGCGGCAGCGATCGCGATTTCGGCATGGGAGTCATTCGGGGTGTTGATATCGATGACATCGATGTCCGGGTTGGCGACCACTTCGCGCCAATCTGTGGCTGTATGATCCCATCCGTATTGTTTGCCCGCCTTCTTAACAGCAGCAGCGTTCCGGCCACAAATCGTGTGCAGCCGAACGTCGTGCTTCATGTCAAAAAAGCGGGGTGCCTGACGCCAGCCATTGCTGTGCGCCTTGCCCATGAATAGATAGCCAATCAGGCCAATGTTTAACGTCTTCTTTGGCATAAGATAAAAGAAGCCCACCGTGATGGGCTTCTGAAAGTGAACCTGTATTTGGTCATCAGGAGATTGCAACCGGATGGCCGGTTGACGCGGACTCATAGGTGGCATCGATGATTTTCATCAGCGACAACGCCTGATCCGGGGTGTTCAGCGGTTCCTCTTCATCATCGACTGTGAGAACGAAGTTTTGTGCGGCTCGAATTCGCCCCATGTCTTCATTCGGTTCAGTAATGATGGAGCGATTCACGGAACGACCGTTCTCTTGAACATACAATTCGCAATCGTCCACAGCGGTTTCGTCGAGACCGTCAACGTTGAACAATCGACGGATCATGCCACCTGCTTTTTTGCCCTGAAACGTAACAGAGACCTCCTCGCGCTTGTTCATTTCCGCCCACGAAACCTGATAGGAAAGCACCTGGCCTGTTTTGAATCGCACAAACCCATGTGCCGCACTCTCCACGTCAGTAACACCATCGGCGACATCCGGGATGCCCCACGGTCCCTTGAACGACTTGTTTTCAATGAAGTCGTTGAAGGTCTGCGCGAGCACGTGCTCCGGTTCCGGGTAGCCCATGTAAAACAGCGCCAAGTCAATCATATGAAGCAGATCGATCACCGGGCCGCCGCCGGACAATTCCTTATTCGTAAACCATCCACCGAATCCGGGGATACCGGTTCGGCGAATCCATTTCGCCTGAGCGGAGTTAATTGTACCAACATCGCCGGCCTTGATGTAATCCATCAGGGCGTATGATTCCGGCCGGGCACGGTTGTTGAAGTCGAACATCAACACCTTACCCGCAGACTCCGCTGCGGTTTTCATCTCAGCAACTTCAGCTGCGTTTAATGCCGGAGGTTTTTCACAAAAGACATGTTTGCCCGCCTCGAGCAGTTGTACCGCCAAAGGCTTGTGAAAACGGTTTGGCGTTATGACGCTAACGGCGTCGAGATCGGGCATTTTTTGCAGCATGTCAGCCACGTCGCCAAACACATTGCCCACACCGAGATCCGCCGCCGCTTTTCCAGCCGCCGCCTCGTTCACGTCGCAGATGGCAACGATATCCGCTCCACCTGCGCGGAATCCTCCCGCGTGGTATTGCAGCATCCCGCCTGCCCCTATTATTCCAACTTTGGTAGCCATGACAAATTACACCCGAGGGAATTTCACCCACTTTTCCTTGGACTTCGAACTTTTCACAACCGACTCGATAAAGGCCATGCCAATGATGCCGTCGTTGATATCCGGAAAATCATAGCCCTTCTTACGTGGGAATTTGCCGGCGACTTCATCCCGGATCGCCTCAGCGGCGGCGTTATAAACGTTTGCAAATGCCTCGATAAATCCTTCGGGATGACCGAACGGGATGCGTGTATTTGCTGCGGCTGCGCCACCGATGTAGGAGTTGCCACGGCGGTAAACCTGCCTCGGAGCACGGGCGTCCTTGACGATTAAATCGTTCGGTTCCTCCTGATGCCACTCGAGGGACTTTTTAGTTCCGTAAACACGGATATTAAGATCGTTCTCGTCGCCGTTAGACACCTGCGATGCGTAGATAATACCGCGGGCGCCGCCCTTGAACCGGACTAGCACGTTACCGTCGTCATCCAGCACCCGCCCAGGGATATTGACGCTGAGATCTGCACAAAGTGAGTCGATCTGCAATCCGGTGATGTAATGAACAAGGTTTTCCGCATGCGTGCCAATATCGCCCATGCAGTTGGAAATTCCGGCGACTTTTGGATTCGCACGCCAGTTGGCAATGGATTTATCCTCACCGGTCAAAGACGTGATCGCGTAGCCCTGCGGATATTCGCAAACCACCTTGATGATCTTGCCCAAATCTCCCTTGGCCACCATCTCCCGGGCCAGTTTGACCATCGGGTAACCGGTGTAGTTATGGGTCAGCGCAAAGACCTTTTTGCTTTTCTTGATAATTTTGCGCAGCTCGCGAGCCTCCTCCAACGTGTATGTCACCGGCTTGTCGCAAATCACATTAATCCCGGCCTGCAGGAAGGTTTTGGCAACATCGAAGTGCAGGTAGTTCTGAACCACGATGCTCACAAAATCGATGCGTTGGTCCTCCGGCAACGCAGCCTCAGCTTTTGCCATCTCCTGATAGCTGCCGTACACACGTGAGGGGTCGAGGTAAAAATCCCTGCCGGACTGTTTTGACTTTTTGGGGTCGGACGAAAACGCCCCAGCCACCAGCTCGATCTGGCCATCCAGGTTTGCCGCATTGCGATGTACCGACCCTATGAAGGCTCCTCGGCCACCGCCAACCATTCCGTAACGAAGTTTTCTTTTCATCACTAAAATATTCTATAAATCAGTTGGTAATTAGGAAAGTTGATTGCCTAAAAGAGAAGCGGCTTTATAGTACCCGCCGTGCGGCAAGTCAACGCTGCTTGCCTTCCCCAAGGGGGTCACCTGAAACCACTTCACGGTTTCAAAAAGGGAAAATAAATTCGGGAGGAAGGATATCCGCCCGGTTAATTGCCAGATTACATCCATGCAGATTCATCTGCTCAGATCAAAAATTCATCGCGCGTTGGTCACCGATGCCAACGTCGAGTACGAAGGCAGCCTAACCATCGACCACGACTTGATGGACAAGGTTCACATGCTTCCTTACGAGCGCGTAGTTTGCGGGAACCTCGCAAACGGCAACCGATTTGAGACCTATGCCATCCCCGGAGAACGGGGCAGCGGCGAAGTGATCCTCAACGGAGCCACGGCGCACCTCGGCCAAACGGGCGACCGCCTGACCATCATGACATTTGCCGTACTCGACGAAAAATCCGGCCCCACACACAAACCCCGCGTCATTGTCCTCGGCGAAAACAACGCCATTAAAGAGGAACGCAATATCGGTTGACCCATGAACTTTACCGCCAACGAAATTGCCCAGCATGTTAATGGGAAAATCGTTGGCGATGGAGAAACCAGGCTGACTGGCTTTGCCAAGGCCGACAATGCCTCGGCGGGCAATCTGACTTTTGCGGAGAATGAAAAATTCTTCCGGCTGGCTGAACAAAGCCAAGCGGCGGCGATCCTCGCCCCGTCCGAGTTTCAGTCCCAGACCAAGACCGTTATTCAAGTCAAGGATGCCCGGATCGCCTTCGCACGGGTGCTGCCACTTTTTTTTCCGGAGAAGACCTTTGCGCCGGGGATTCACCCCAGTGCCGTTGTCGCCAGCTCAGCCAAGATTGCCGAAAGTGCCCATATCGGTGCGAACTGCGTGATCGGTGAGAATGTGGATATTGGCGAGAGTACCGTCGTCGAAGCCAACTGCACCATCGGAGACAACTCAGCGCTTGGCCAAGAGGGCCGGCTTTTCCCAAACGTCAGCATTTACCACGATTGCCGCTTGGCCAAGCGCGTCCGCGTACACTCCGGCACGGTGATCGGCTCGGACGGTTTCGGGTACGTCTTCGATCAGGATCACCACCGCAAAATCCCACAGATTGGAGGAGTCATTATCGAGGAAGACGTCGAGATCGGGGCCAACTGCACCATTGACCGGGGCGCGCTGGGCGACACAAAAATTGGGCGCGGCACAAAAATCGATAACCTCGTTCAGATCGGTCACAACGTCATCATCGGTGAGCACTGCATTATCATCGCCCAGAATGGCATCGGCGGAAGCAGCGACATCGGTGCTTACTCCATCCTTGCGGGTCAGGCTGGTGTTGCGGGGCATTTGAAAATTGGCCCCAAAAGCGTGGTCGCTGCCAAATCAGGCGTCATCACAGACATCGAAGGCGGCCAGCAATATATGGGCTATCCGGCTATCCCCGCAGGGGAAGCCAAGCGACAAATTATTGCAGTAAAAAAGCTGCCTGACTTGGCCAAGCGCGTCCGCGAACTCGAACAGAAACTCGAGGAATGCTCAAATAATCCGTGCGCCAAGCCGTAAAGTTTTCTTCACGCCAACGCGCAACACCCCTACCCTCCCACTCTTTTAAGGCATGAAATGGTATCGTCAACTTCACTGGCAAATCATCCTCGCGATG
>CAJXAU010000148.1 GCA_913050205.1 uncultured Verrucomicrobiota bacterium | reverse complement strand
TTCGGCCCTCCATTAATCTGAGGCAGTAGTTCGCTTGTCCAGGCGGGCGATGGCTTTTTTGACGACCCAGTTTGTTTTCTCCAGTGCCTCTCGCGCTTGGATTTCGTCGGCGCTGGTGAGTTGACACACGATTCGCACGGCTCTGTCTCGCAGCTTGGTGTTGCTTGGGTCGAGATCGACCATCAAATTGCCGACCACTTTTCCGATCTGCACCATCGAAAGGGTCGTAATGATATTAAGGACCAGCTTGGTGGCGGTGCCGCTCTTGAGCCGGGTGGAGCCGGTTAGCAGTTCCGGCCCAATCTTCGGATTGATGACCACGCCGGGCTTGTTGTCCTTCGGGATTTTCAGGGAGGGGTTGAAGCACAGGAGCGCAGTCTTGGCGCCGCGTTTTTTGGCCTCCCAGATACCGCCCCAGACAAACGGGGTGCGCCCGCTGGCGGCGATGCCGATGAAGATATCGTGTTTTCCGACACCCCGAAAACGAACAGCCGCCGCGCCGGCTTCGGCGTTGTCTTCTGCACCCTCGACCGCCTGGCACAGCGCGGGAAAACCGCCGGCGATGATGCCCTGCACCTGTTCGGGGTCGGCTCGGAAGGTGGGCGGGCATTCGCTGGCATCGAGCACGCCGAGGCGGCCGCTCGTGCCGGCTCCGCTGTAAAAAAGTCGCCCCCCGCTTTTGAAGGCGTCGACCACCCAGCGCACGACGCGGAGCAACTTGGTTTTCTCCGCTTTGATGGCTGCGGGGATTTGACTGTCTTCGTCGAGGAACAGCTCGATCGCTTGGCCAAGCGGCAGTCGGTCGAGGTTCATCGAGCGCGGGTGTCGCTGTTCGGTGGGTGCTTGGCCAAGCTGCGCCAACTCCGGGACCGGGATTGTTAGGGCTTGGCCAAGCGGAGTTGTGACCTTGTCTGTTGAAGGGCGCTTGGCCAAGCGGCGTGCCAACTCGAGCGCGCCCGTGGCACTTTCGTTCTTCAATGAGACTACCTGCGAACTGGGACGCCGGGCGCGGATGGCTTTGGCCAACTTGGCAGCGAACTTGGGTTGCTTCAGCAACACGCTACCAGCGAGGAGAAAGCGGACTGGCTCGGATTGGCCGACGAGTTTTCTGGCACAGGCGCAGGCGTCCTTGGCCAGCGTGCTGGCGGCGCCGTCGAGGATGTCAGTCGCGATCTTGTCGCGCTTGGCTTGGGCCGCGAATACTTCCTTCGCCAAGTCGGCGATCTCCGGTTTGGTGGCGTCGGCCACCCAATCGATCAGTTGATCGGGCGAATTGAGTTGGAGTCTCCGCAGGATGCGTTGGCCAAGCGCGGACCAGTTGCCGTCGCGGTCGAGATAAAATACGCAGGCCTTGAGAGCGCGCAGGCCAATCTCGTAGCCGCTGCCCTTGTCGCCAAGGATGTGTCCCCATCCCCCGATTTTGGCCGTGGGACCGCCGGGCATGTGGCCAAAACAGCAGGACCCGGTACCGCTGAGGACGAGGACTCGGGCCCCTGGTTTGCGCTGGGTGTCCGCTGCGAGGGCGGTCTCGAGGTCATTGGTGGCGTGGATGAATTTGGTCTTGGGCCAAACTTTTGTTGCGGCCTTTTGGATTCGCTTTTTGTCGGCTTCCGTCCGGGCGCCGGCCATGCCGATGGTGACGGCTTCGGGTGAGTCAAATGCCTTGGCGATCTTTCGGAGGTGAACGGCGAGTTGGCGGTCGTTGAGCAAGCGGAGGTTTGCCGGTGCGAACTCCGAGCGCAGGACTTTGTCCGTCTGTTCGAACAGAGCCACGGTCCGCGTGGCGCCACACTCGATGCCCAGCAGGTCTGCCACGGTCAGGATACGAGCATCTCCGCCGGTGCGACCTCGATTTTCGAAGAGATCTCCTTCGGGATGTCGCAGGCTTTCATTGTGCCGTCGTCGCTCCGGGATACGCAGACGACGGTGAGCTTGCCGGTGGCGGCCAACTCGCGCTCGTTGCTATTGAGTTTGTTGAAGCGGAATTGATAGGTGATTGCCTTGGAGCGGATTTCGGCGACGAGCAGATGAATTTCGATTTCGTCCTCGAAGCGGAGCGGTTTCTTGAAATCAAAACTAGTGTGAACGCGTGGCCAGCCGATCGGTGGGTCCAGTTCGCTCGTGACGATCGAGAATCCAATCGACCGGAAAAAGCGGTGTTCGGCAGACTCCATGTATTTGCAGAAATTGGAGAAGTGCACAATTCCGGCCATGTCGGTCTCGGAAAACTCAACAGTGCGGACGAATTTGAACTCGTGAGCCACGGCGCGAATGTAGTGGGGGCGGCGTCGGAAGACGACAGATTTCTATTTGCCGAGCAGCCCCTCGAGATAAGCGGTGATGAGATCCGGCAGGTCGTCACTGTAGCCGCCCTCCATGGCATTGGCCAGGGGCACGCCGAGACTGGCTAGCGTTTTGCCGAACCAGCGAAAGTCGTCGGCGCTGAGTTTTTGGTTGCATAACGGGTCGCCGGCGTAGGCGTCGAAACCGGCCGAGGCAATGACGACATCCGGCTTGAACGCCTTGAGCTCGGCCACGGCTTTCTCGGCGGTTTTCCGGTAATCCTCGCGCGGTAGTCCCGGCCGCACGGTGTAGTTGTGGCAATTGTCGAACGACTTTGTGCCGGTGCCGGGATAGGCCGGATGCTGGTGAATGGAGAAAAATGCCAAACCATCGCGCTTGGCCAAAATGTCCTCCGTGCCATTGCCGTGGTGGACATCAAAATCGAACACAGCAACCCGCTTGGCCCCGGCGGCCTGAGCCTCCAGCGCGGCAATGGCCACCGAACCAAGATAGCAGAAACCCATCGCGCGTTCCTTTGTCGCGTGATGCCCGGGCGGGCGTAACAGGCTGAAGTGCGGTTTGCCGGCCTTGGCCAATTCGAGCGCCTTGAGTGCCCCTCCGGCGCCGCGCAGGGCGTGTTCGCGGATGCCTTCATGGTAGGCAGTGTCGCCGTCGAAGTCGTGCGGCTCTCCAAGTCGCTGGTAATGATTTTTTGTGTGCGCACGCAGCACCTTCTCGAGCGGGGCAGCCTCCGGCTTGGCCCAGTCGACCTTGATTTTCATTTGGGCCTTTAGCTGTTTGACCGTGCCGGCCACGCGAAACGGTCGTTCCGGATGACCGGGGCTGTGGTAGGTGGTACAGCGTTCGTCGGTGATGATCGTCATTTGTGGAGGGGAGTCTCGAGTTTTCAGAAACCAGATTCAAGCGGGTTTGTTGAAAATTGACGCTGGGTATGGTTTGAGTTGGCCCGTTCACTCCAAACCGGTCGTTGGCCAAGCGGCGCAATTGCCTCTGAAATCAAACTCAGCTTGCTCCGCTTGGCCAAGCGGGGCAATATTTCCGTTTCCAATGATGACCACCGTTCTCATCCTTGGCCCCTTTATTCTGGTATGGGCGATTGCTGCGCTTTTTTATGCGCTCGGTCGTCGTCGTGCCCGGCAGTTGCAGTTGGACGAGATCACGTTCGCACAGAGTGTCCAGAAACGCCTGGCCCCGTTATTGATGTCCCGGCCGCGTACGTGGTTGGCGATTAAGTCCCGAAACCCGGAGGATGTGGCGCGCTCGATCGGATTGAAAGATCCCCAGCCCTGCGCGAGCGGCAACGCCTTGTCGAAACTCGAACAGGATCATTTGTTTGTATCTCCACCGGTGAACGGATGGGTGATCGTGGTGGGTGATCGGTTGCCAAACCCGGAGTCGGACATTGACCGTTGCTTCCGTTTTTTGGCTGAGACAAGCGACCGGGTGGGGCACGTCCAGTACTTTCATGGCAACCCGACTCTGGGACACCATGCCTGGGCTAAGGTAATCGAGCGAGAGGTGGCTCGAGCCTATGTTTGGACCGGTGAGACCACCTGGAACCAGGGCAGCACGACCATCGCCGAGGAAAAAAGCGGGATGCAGTGTTTCGATTATTTCGCCAATGACGACGAGGAAAGCGCCTACAAGCTTTGGGAAACTGTTCGGCAGAATGTGGAGCAATTGCCTCTGTTGGCCTCGATCTGGAGTGTCGATCCGGTGGCGTTGGAGGAGGATGCGTTTCGGGCCAAACCGGGCTGGGTCGGGCGGATGCCGGTAGGGCGGTCGGAGAAAAACTAGCTCTCATTTAAACCCGAACGATGCCTCCGAACGAGTGCCCAAACTGCGGAGCGAATGTGCCCCGAAAAGCTAAGGCCTGCCCGGTGTGTGGTGCCTGCGAGAATACAGGTTGGGCGGAGGAGGCCGGGTACGAGTCGTCCCACCTTGTGGAGGATGAGTTCGATTACGACGATTTTGTGGCCCGGGAATTCGGAGACGGAGGGCGACCTCGAGGGAAAAAGATGCACCTCATATGGGTTGCGGTTGCCGTGTTTTTAATTCTGTTTTTCCTGACTCATGCGTGGTGAATCATTGTACGCTTTACATTCAGCAGTGAGTTGTCGCACTCTCACGCCTGTTGTTGATGAGGTGGTTTGGTTTTATTTTTGCGATAAGCTTTCTGGTGGTGGGTTGTACCACGAGCACGATCACCAACCTGACCCCAAAACAATTGCCTCGAACCTCGACTGGACTGTACCCGATCGAGGCGATGTTCAAGAGTAACCAGCGCACGCTCGACCAGAATTCGATGAAGCCGCTGGTGATCTTCAACAGCCAAGCCTTTCCCATGCGCCGCACCCAGTTGACCAAGGGACGCTGGGAGACGGTGGTGCCGATCCCGGACGGCACACAGGTAATCAACTATCATTTCAAGTTCGATTACGAGTACAACGCCATCCGAATGCGTAGTGCCGACAGTAAGCTTTCCCCGCCGTTTCAACTTCAAATCGTCGACAAGGACGACACCGGTGACCTGTTGATGGAGCGGGAATAGGATCACATGCAACGCGTTAAACTTTTCAAGGGACTCGAGTGCGAGGTGGAACGCCTCGAACAGCAGATCAACGAATGGGCGGAGAACGAAGGGGTGAAAATTCTGCAGGCCAGCAGCAGCATCGCCTCGCAGAGCTACAATCCCACTGCAACTTCCGGTTCCTCTTTGCAGGGCAACATCGCCGTCTCCTCTGACGTGCTGATCACCGTCCTATACGAGAAGTAACCGGCAGTACACTACCCACCCGCTTGGCCAAGTTTGGGTGTGTGCCATACCAGAGTGCCGTTTTTTTAGGCGTCCGGGAAGGCCATGCCAAGCGCTTGGCCAAGCGTTACGGAGTTGCTCGTAGCAGTTCGATCTTGTCAAACCAAGCTGGGCTGACGAGTGCGGTGGGGGCGATGCCGGTAAGGATGAAATTCCCCTTATGGATGGCGAGGAG
>CAJXAU010000147.1 GCA_913050205.1 uncultured Verrucomicrobiota bacterium | reverse complement strand
AAAGCTCGAGGACTTTTTTGACGCGCGGTGTGTAGGGGATGTTGCCGGCCAGTTTTTGGTCCGGGCCGGTGCCGACCTGTTTCTCGACCTCCAACCGGACGGTCTCGAGATCGAGGCCCATCTTTTGTAGGACATTTACGGCGACCCCCTGGCCAAGGTTGATTAGGCCAAGCAGCAAATGCTCGGTTCCCACGAAACTGTGGTTGAACCGATCCGCCTCCTTCCGCGCCAACGCCAGCACCTGCTGGGCGCGCGGGGTGAAATTGTTCATTGACTCGTCACTCATATAGCAACCCGCTCCAATTTGAACCCAATGCACAGACTTGTCCAGCTTGGGGATAGCCACTTTACCCGCTTGGCCAAGCGCTTGGTTTACTCGTTTTCCCCTTGGTTTTGCGCGTCCTCGAGGGTTTTTGTGTCTGGCACGACCGGTCGATCGACATGCTTCAATCGGCCCCGCAGCAGGTCTGCCCGCAACAGATCCCGTTTTTCGGCAGAGAGCTTTCCGTCGTTGGCCTTCTGCAAATGTGCCGGTTGGGTGATTATGATCAACTCGTTGATCAACGCCTGCGAGGAGCCGGGGAAAAGATTCATATCCATGCCAAGCCGCAAAAGTGAGAGCAGATTCATCGTCTCCTTGGAGGAGATGCTGTGAGCATTGGCGAGAATACCGTACGCGCGGCCGATGTGGTTGTAGACCATCTTCGGCTTGCTCTCCATCAGCTTGACGCGGGCATTCTCCTCATGATCGACGATCTGCAGCAGCACTTTGTTGAGCCGCTCGACAATGTCGCCCTCGGTTTCGCCGAGGGTCATTTGGTTGGAAACTTGAAAGACGTTGCCCAGTGCCTCGGTGCCTTCGCCGTAAAGCCCGCGGACTGCGAGCCCCAGTTTGTTGACGGCCTGGATGATTTGGTTGACCTGCTCGCTCAGGACCAGCCCCGGCAGGTGGAGCATGGCACTCACGCGAATGCCGGTACCGAGGTTGGTGGGGCAGGCGGTGAGGTAGCCTCGTTTTTTGGAGTAGGCAAAATCTAGACCCTGCTCGAGATGTGTGTCGAACTGGTCAATGGCCGTCCAAGCGTTTTTGATTTGCAGTCCGGGGAGCAGTGCCTGCATGCGGAGGTGATCCTCTTCATTGATCATCACGCTGATGCTTTCGTCCCGACTGAGGACAAGGCCGCTGCCGGAGTTTTTCGCGGCGTGTTCGCGGCTGATAAAATGCCGCTCAACGAGGATCTGTTTGTCCAGCGTGGTCAACCGGTCCATCCCGGTCTCGAGACAATCGTTCATCGACTCGACCTGCAGCACATTGTCGCGGATGTGCTTGAACGTCTCGACACGAACCGACTTTTTCGCCCAACCGGGAAACGGTGTGCGTGCGAGGTTGCGTGCAAGACGCACGCGGCTCGACCAGACGATCTTGTTTGAGGGCCCTTCGCGCTCGGCGGCCACGGCTGGGCTGGAAAGTTTGTCGTGAATGTTCATCACTTACGGGGTCTTGGAGGTCGCTGCGTAGTCTGCCTTCAGGCTGGCGATCTTGTCGCGCAACTCGGCGGCCTTTTCGTAGTCCTCCTTGGCGATCGCCTTGTCGAGCAGCGTTTGAAGTTCGTGCATCTGATCGACGTAATCCTTCGTTTGCTGCCAAACAGCCGGTGCCTTGCCGGTGTGGCGGGTGCCCTTGTGCATCGTCTTGAGCAGCCCCTCGACGCCTTCCTCAAAATGATCGTAGCACTCCGGGCAGCCGAGGCGTCCGGTTTTCTTGAAGTCCGCCTGGCTGAAGCCGCACTGCGGGCATTTGGTGCTGGCGGTGTCGGACTCCTCCATTTCTTGAGAGGCGCCGAGCCCGAGCAGCAGGTCAGCCAACGAGAACCCAGCCGGGTCGTCCACGCCCTTGGCCTTTGAGCATGACTCGCACAGGTCGATTTTTTTGGTCTTGCCCTCGACCATCTGTGTCAGGTGGACGGTGGCTTCCTTTTCCTTGCAAATATCGCAGAGCATCCGATTGGAAACTTGGTTGGTCGCCGCGCGCGAACGGGAATGGCTATCGAGTTCTGCCCGAAAAAAGGACAGGAGGGTTTGCCCGCAACAACGGGGAAAACGTAGCATGAAACCTGCCACATTAAAAGATTGAAGCGGGCATCGCAGTGCGCTTGGCCAAGCGTCTGGCCGGGCGGCGTGGCGGGTTCAATCTTTTCCGGCGCTTGGCCTTCGGTTACTCTCCGGGCCGCTCTGAGTGAAGCTGCCGTTCGAACTCGCCCTGGCGCTGCGTTATCTGCGCCCCAAGCGGACGTTTGTGTCCATGATCACCCTGATCTCAATTATCGGGGTGACGCTTGGTGTGGCGGTACTGATCATTGTCATGAGCGTGATGAGTGGCTTCGATCTCATGCTTCGTGAGCGTCTGCTCAACTTCAACTCCCACATCAAGGTTTATACGGAAAACCGTGTAATGACCGAGTATCGCGAGCTTCGCGAGACGGTGTTGGAAAACGAATCAGTCTCTGGCGTGGCGCCGTTTGTCATTGGGCCGGTGCTGGTAGAAACGCAGCCGGACGAGGGGCTGCCACAGATTTACACGCCATACATCCGGGGGGTGGACATCGACCTTGAGCCGACGGTCAGTTCGCTCGTCTCCACCAACAGCCTGATCGTGGGGGAACTGGATCTTGACGGAGGCCTGCTGGTTGGCTCGGAGATTCGTTCCCAGCTTAAGCTAAACGTGGGGGACTATCTCGCGGTGCACTCTGCTCGCAGTTTTCATCGGGTTCGCGAGGCGCAGGAGGAAGGCAAGGAACTGGTACTGTTACCGGACGACTACGAGGTGCGCGGGATCATCGATGCCGGCTACTTTGATTACAACGCGAACTTCATGCTGACCTCACTCGAGAATGCGCAGGATCTGTACGACTTGGGCGACGCGGTGCACGGGCTGGGCGTGCGGTTGAAGGACGCGTCGCTGGCGGAATCGACCCGGCAACAGTTGCTGACGACCCTGCCACCCGGTCTGGTCGTCCGGACTTGGGAGGACGAAAACTCGCACCTGCTTGAGGCACTTCGCGTGGAGCGCAACGTGATGTTTTACCTTCTGTTTTTCGTTATGATCGTTGCGGCCTTCGGCATCACCAGTTCACAGATCACGTTCGTGGTGCAGCGCACACCGGAGATCGGCACGCTTAAAGCGCTGGGAGCCACTGGCGGGCAGATTATGCGGGTATTTCTTTCGCAAAGCCTGTTCGTCGCGGCACTGGGACTGACGTTTGGCTTTGGCCTTGGATTGTTGGCACTGGAATTTCGGAACGAATTTCTCGTGCTAATGCGTGAACTCACCGGGTTCGAGATTTTCCCGGCGAGCATTTACGGCTTTCAGGCATTGCCGGCGCAGATCGTGCCGGGTGACCTGATCAAGATCGGCGTGGGCTCGTTTTTCATCTGCCTGTTGGCCGGGGTGTTGCCTGCGTGGAACGCCAGTCGGCTCAGGCCCGTGGAGGCATTTCGCCATGAGTGAACCAATCCTCAAGGCGCTGGATCTGCACAAGTCGTACGACCTCGGCCGGCGCTTGATCGAGGTGTTGCATGGAGTGAGCCTCGAAGTTGGCGAAGGCGAATTTATTTCGCTGCAGGGCGCATCCGGCACCGGCAAAAGCACGCTGCTACATTTGCTTGGCGGGCTGGACGACCCAACCAGCGGGGAGGTGATCGCCGGTGGCGAGTCTCTCTCTGCGATGTCATCCTCGCGCTTGGCCAAGTGGCGCAATGGTCAGGTTGGCTTCGTGTTTCAAAGCTACCATCTTCTACCGGAATTTGACGCTCTGGAAAACGTGCTGTTGCCGGCGCGCATGGCTCATGCCAATCGGGCCGAGTCACAGCAACGGGCCGAGTCGCTGCTCGAGCGGGTCGGCTTGGCCAAGCGCATGTACCATTTGCCGGCGGAGCTTTCCGGTGGCGAACAACAGCGTGTGGCTCTGGCCCGTGCGTTGATCAACCAACCACAACTCCTGCTTGCCGACGAGCCGACCGGTAATCTTGATTCAAAAACCGGCGGCGAAGTACTCGACCTTTTGTGCGAGCTACAGGCCGAGGCCCAGCTCACGATGATCATCGCTACGCATGACGACAAAGTGGCCAAGCGCGCGCGCCGCACCGTTCAACTTGTCGATGGCCTGATCGCCAGTTAACGCTTAGCCAAGCGCAGGCATCCACCGGTAGATCACCGAAAACCGAAAACTCCCCCTCAGAGCTTGGCCAGTGACTCGTCGAGGAGGCCGTAGAGCGACTGCATCGTCTCCTCCGTCTCGTCGCCCATGCTGGAGAGACGAAAGGTTTTGCCCTTGAGTTTGCCGTAGCCGCCGTCGATCAGGATGCCGCGCTCCTTCATCAAGCCCTGTAGTTTGGCCACATCCACCTCACGCCCACCCGGCTTGGCCCCGTTGTTGACGCAGGTGAGAGTTTGCGACTCAAAACCGGCCTCGGGAAACAGCGTGAATCCATGCCCGGTTGCCCAGTCGCGGGTCATCTGAGCGAGCTTGGCGTGGCGATCAAAACGCGCATCCAGTCCCTCTGCCATCATGTCCTCGAGCTTCGATTTCAGAGCATAAATGTGTCCGATGCTCGGTGTGCTGGGCGTCATGCTTTTCTCGGCATTCTTCTGGAATTCGTGCAGGTCAAAATAATAGCCGCGATCATCCAGCGTTGCGGCGCGGTCGAGCGCGGCCTGCGAGGCGGCAAACACGCTCAGGCCCGGCGGCAGGGCGAACGCCTTCTGCGTCCCGGCAAGCAGCAGGTCGATGCCCAGTTTGTCGAACTCGATCTTCACGCCGGTCATCGAGGTGACGCTGTCGACGATGAACATCACGTCCGGGTACTTCTCCTTCAGCGCGGCAATCTCGCAGAGTGGGCTCATCACGCCGGTGGAGGTTTCGTTGTGGACGAGCGTGACGGCGTCGAACCGGCCGGTGGCCAGCCGCTCGTCGATTTGTTCGGGCAGGATGGGGGAACCCCAATCGACCTGCAGCGCCTCGGCCTCCTTGCCGCAGCGTTTGGAGACGTCAAACCACTTGTCGGAGAAAGCGCCCTTCATGCAGTTGAGCACGCCCTTCGAAACGAGGTTGCGCACAGCACCTTCCATAATGCCCCATGCGGAGGCGGTGCCGAGGTATACCAGCCGATCCGTGTAGAGCAGCGATTGCAGGTGCGGCATAACTGCAGCGTACAGATCCTTAAAATCTTGACTGCGGTGTCCGATCATCGGCGTGCGAAACGCCTCGAACGTCTTGTCACTGACCTCGATCGGTCCCGGGATATGAAG
>CAJXAU010000146.1 GCA_913050205.1 uncultured Verrucomicrobiota bacterium | reverse complement strand
CAGATCGTTTCGCGCCGCCAATCGCTCAGGCCGTAAAGCGCGCCGATACCGAGTCGCCGGAAGCCGGCTTCGTGGGCACGCTCAGGAGTCTCAAGTCGCCAGTTGAAATTTCGCTTGGGTCCGGAGGTGTGCATGTCGGCGTAGACCTCGCGGTGGTAGGTTTCCTGATAAACGATCAACCCTTCGGCGCCGGCTTGGACAAGTGGACGGTATTCCTCCGCCTCCATCGGGCCGACCTCGAGTGAAATAGACGGAACGGTTTCACGCAGTGCGGCAACGCAGTCGGCCATGTAGTTGCCGGAAACAAATTTTGGATGCTCCCCGGCAACGAGCAGAATGTTGCGAAATCCCTGTTTGGCCAACGCCCGGGCCTCGCGCACGACCTCGTCGATCGAGAGCGTGACGCGCAGGATAGGGTTGTCCCGCGAGAAGCCGCAGTAGGTGCAGTTGTTGATACACTCGTTGCTCAGGTAAAGCGGAGCGAACAGGCGGATGACGCGGCCGAATCGCTGTTGCGTGAGCTGGTTCGAGCGCTTGGCCAAGCGCTCGAGTTGGCCGGTGGCGGCGGGGGAGAGGAGGGCGGCGAGGTCGGCCAAGTCGGGGTCGCGCTTGGCCAGAGCGGCGGCCACCTCCGATTCGGAAGCCTCCTTCGCCGTGCGGCAAAGGGCATCAATGGACAACTGGTCGAATTGCTCGACAAAACTCACGGAGCCAGATTAACGAAGACGCCGCGCTTGGCCAAGCGTGGTTGTTTTTTTGGTATGAACCGAATACCGTTTGCGCCCCTGCGCGTCAGGCCAAAGGACATGTTCGGATTCGGGAAAAAAAAATCAGGCGAAGACGGGGAGGAGCATCGTTACTACCTGCTCCCCGGCATGGGGCGTTCCAATCGTCGCCGACACAAGTTGGTTTTCCTGTGGAGCATTATAGCCGGGGTGGCTGGCTCAGTCCTGATCGGGTTTATGCTCTGGCTGATCAACCGTTGACCCTCAGTTCTTCAACGCCGCCAACTCCCGTCGCAGCAGATCTGCCATCGGGGCGACCGTGCCCCGGCTGAGGTCAAACCGGATGTTGCAGCGGTCGAATAATTCCGGCAGCGGCCTTGAACCACCGAGCGCAAGCGCGGCCTTATAGTCGGCCAGCGCCTTGGATCGATCCTCCTTGCTGTTGGCCCAGACTTGAAGTGCGCCGAGCTGCGCGATGCCGTATTCCACGTAGTAAAACGGGTGCAGAAAAATGTGCAGTTGTTTGTGCCAAAACTTGGCCTTGGCCTGCTCGTGGCCGCCCCAGTCGACGTTGCCTCCGAACCGATTCATCAGGTCGCTCCACGCCGCATCCCGATCGGCAACCGAGTGGCCGGGGTTGAGGTAAAGCCAGTGCTGAAAGGCGTCCACGGTGGCGATCCACGGAAACACAAAAACGATCCCCTCAAGGTGGGCGATCCGGGCGCGGCGCACTGCTTCCTCGTCGTAAAACTCCTCGAGATATTCGCCGCCAAGCAGTTCCATCGCCATCGAGGCGACCTCACAAAACTCGATCGGCGCATGGCGGTACGAGTGCAGTGGCTCGTCCTGGCTCGCCATCGCGTGGAAGGCGTGGCCGGCCTCATGCAACAGCGTTTCGACATCGCGCTGCACGCCGACGGAGTTCATGAAAATGAACGGCAGCCGTGCCTCGTCGAGCGAACATTGGTAGCCGCCCGGCGCCTTGCCTTTGCGGTTGGCAAGGTCGAGCAGGTCGAGCTTCTGCATTGTTTGGAACCAGCCGGCGAGTTCTCCATCGAGATGATTGAAAATGGACTGCGAACGGGCGATCAGATCGGAAACATCCTTGAACGGCTTGAGAGGTGGCCGGCCCTGTGGGTCGGTGGTTGTGTCCCATGGTTTGACGGAGTCGATGTCTAGCGCGTTGCGGCGCTCGTCGTGCAACTCGCGAAGCAATGGCACCATTTCCTGCTCGATGGCGTCCTGAAATGCGATGCAGTCCGCCGGCGAATAATCGAACCGGCCCCGGCGTTGGTGTGCGTAGTCGCGGTAATTGCTGAAGCCGGCATTTTCGCTCATTTGGTTTCGAAGCCCAGCCAGTTCGTCGAGTTGCCCGTCGATTTTTTCGGCCTCCGCAAGCCGGCGGTTTGCCACAAGTTCCCAAGCCTCCTGCCGGCGGGCACGATCCGTCTCCTCAAGGTATCGGCCCATCTGGACGAGCGTTTGCTCTTTGCCGTCAAATTTAACCGTCAGTCCGCCGATGACTTTTTGGTATTGCTGCCCCAGTTTGGCTGTTTCAGTTTCAAGGGCGACGTTTTCGCTGCGGAACAACTCGACCTCGAGTGCGGTGTCGCGGGTGAACACCTCGTAGCGTCCGGCGTTGAGGTTGCTGCGGTGCGGGTGCTCGGTCAGCGCCTTGGCCAAGCGGAAGTTGCGTTGTTTTTCCTCCGGTTCGATCTTTTCGACAAATTCGAGATAGGCTGATTCTGCGGCCTTATCCTCAGTTTGGCAGGTCATCGCGATGTAGCGCTTGGATCCTTCCTCGGCGAGTGCAGCGGATAGTTCCTCCCAGCTGAGGATGGCCAGTTCGAGTTGGGCGGCATCGGAGGCGGCGGCTAGTTGCTTTTCGAGCTGGTCAAACAACGGCTCCAGCGAGGAGCAGTCGCCGGGGTTCAGGTCTGTCGGTACGAACTGGCGCGGGGTATGGATGGAGATTTTTTCAAACATCGATCGTCGCGAAGACGATGCGGGAAACCAGCCAAAAAAACCAGCCAGATTACTTGGCCTTGCCCGGGAGCGACATTGGGGCGCCCGGGAAAATCAGATGCCGAATCTCTGTCATGGGCAGCAGCACGCGAAAACTGTTTTTGCGTGTGAGGGTTGCCCGAGAGGTGGTAGTCAAACTCGAGCCACTTTTTGGAAAAGGTGAACGCACCGCCGCGCCGCAGTTTCTCCCGACGTCGATGATGACTGGCGCATCCCTACGACCCGAGTGGCGGCCAGCGGATAATCCTCGCCGCTGAGCACGGATCGGACCATTTCCGCCTCTGCCAAGGGATGGGAGAATGGGAGTTCACGTTAACCGATTGGGAACTGGAGCATTTCGAGAATCATCCTAGACGGCACATGGGCGGATTAAATAGGCACCACGAGACATAACAGAAAAAAGCCAAAATTGTTAAATCATTAATACGTTGAACCTCTGTTCAGGTTATGAGTCCACTTGCGGGGATGTATAGATTGCTCAAATCCAGAATACTGTTCGCGGTTGCGGCGGCGCTCTCACCTGCTCGTCCGATGAGCGCAGACGAAGGGCATGTCCGACCGTTCGTAGAATTCAACGAGCCGGTGGCTTCGTATTTGAAGCGGATTCAGGAAGGGAGACAGCAGTTTGTATTTGATCCCAACGCGGATCTTGCCACGTGGCAGACCTCGGCGCGGAGGGCACTGGAAAAGTTGATTGGGTTGGCGCAAATGCAGGAGGAATTGGCTGGTTTTGATGTGCAAATCTCCCAAAACAAACCGGAGCCTGTGGATGGCATATTCACGCGACGATTATGCACCATCGAGACTGAGCCAGGCATACGTGTTCCGTTTTATTATCTCGTCCCGATCGACGCGAAGAAGCGAGCCCCACTTTTTATATCCCCGCACGGACACGACAAACTTGGTTTGCACTCCTACTCGGGAGCGTTCCGAAACAGAAAACATCGCGAGGAAATTTTGGCCCGGGAGGGGCACATCGCCGAACAGGCGGCCCGGCGAGGGTTCGTAGCGATCGCACCTGCGACGCGCGGCTTGGCGAATGAAGTGCTCGTCCCCGACCCCAAAGGCCGCCACGGCAATCGCCCGTGCCGCGCGCAACTAATCCACTGTCTGCTGTCGGGGCGCACCCCGACGGCGGAACGTGTATGGGACATGCAACGCATCCTTGACTGGGCCGTGAAACAGCCTGAGGTGAACCCGCAGAAAATTGTCATGACCGGCAACTCAGGCGGCGGCGTGCTGACGGCCTACACCGCGGCGATCGACCCGCGCGTCACGGTGGCGATTCCAAGTTGTTCATTCACTTCGGTGACGAGTGCGGAGGGGTTCATTTTTCACTGCGACTGCTGTCTCGTCCCGGGGCTGCGTAATTGGGGCGACTGGAAGGAATTGGCCGGCCTGATCGCCCCGAGGCGTCTTCAACTCATTCACGGGGTAAAGGACGGGTTGCACCATCGGCCGACGGTGGAAGCACTGGGCAGGGAGGTGAAGGGCATCTTCCGGTCCGCAGGCGCTACCGGCCACATGGAGTTGAAGTGGGGCACCGGTGGCCACCGGTTTTATCCCGACTTCATGTGGCCATTTATCGACCACGCATTCCAATCGCAGTCCCCCTAAACCAAGCGCTTGGCCAAGCGGTCTTGTTTTCCGGGGAGCGCTTGGGCTAACTTGGCCCCCCGGTTCGCCGGTTTTCCCATGGCATTACCACAAGTCAAACTCGATCAGGGCATCCATGTGATGCACTTGTTTTACTCGGTCGACCGCCAGCTTTGGGAGTCGCTCCCTGAGGGCGCTTCCGCTGAGGCACGGGCCAAGCTGCAGGCGCTCTGCGAGGCCAACGCCAATGCGAGTCATCCCTGCATTCGCACTTACGCGAACGTCGGCGGCAAGGCGGATCTGGCGTTTTTCATCCTCGGCGAGGAGCTAGGCACGGTGGCGCAGTTGCACCGCGATATCGAGGCCTGTTTCCCGGGAGGGGCGTTGGTGCCGGTGTACAATTATCTTAGTGTGACGGAGTTGAGCGAGTACATGCCGACGGAGGAGGATTCCAAGCGCCGGGTGATGGGTGAGTTTCGGCTCGAGCCGGGCACGCCGGAATTCGACGCGAAGATGGAGGAGTTGGCTGGGATGCGGAAAGATTACGAGCAGTACCGGCTTTATCCCGAAATGCCGGACTGGGAGGTGATGTGTTTTTACCCGATGCTCAAGCGCCGCGATGGGGCGGACAACTGGTACTCGCTTGATTTTGATGCCCGCAAGAAACTGATGGCGGGCCACGCGCGGGTGGGGCGCACGTATGCCGACCGCATCAAGCAGCTCATTACCGGCTCGACCGGGCTGGACGACTGGGAGTGGGGCGTGACGCTGATGGCGCACCAGACGGATGCCGTGAAGGAGATCGTTTACGAAATGCGTTTTGACGAGGTGAGCGCACGCTATGGCGGGTTTGGCGAGTTTTACATTAATCTCCGATTGCAACCGGCCGATCTTTGGGAGCATCTGCGGCTGTGACGGATTGAATTTCCGCTTGGCCAAGCGCGTTTTTTACTCGGAGGCCGCTTGGCCAAGTTGTAACTTCCTCGCGACTCAAGGTGGATA
>CAJXAU010000145.1 GCA_913050205.1 uncultured Verrucomicrobiota bacterium | reverse complement strand
TTTGCCCCGTCGTAGAACAGCCACTTGGCGTTGCGCTTGGTGAAGAGCAGTGCATCGCCGGTGAGGCCCTTACCCTTGGCCAATTGCGTGAGGTTCTCGGTGTGGTTGCCGGCCTTGGGTTTTTTATCGACGAGCGTGTAGAGCCGCTTGTCACCCTTGGCCAAGTCGGCATCGGTGCCGTTGTCGAACGATGCATAAAACGTGAGGGCCGACTTCAGTGAGGCGTCCTTGGCGCAAACACCCGACGTAACGGCAACCAAGCCAAGCGCGACGATCAGGCGCGATAGAGATGAAAGGTTCATGTGCGGAGCTTGGCCAAGCGCTTGGCCAACGGCAAGCCCGGGCACAAAAAAACCGCGCATTGCTGCGCGGTTTTGAAATCGTCTTGTCGCTGTTGTTACATTTTACCGCCGTAAACGGCGTTGGAACCCAGTTCCTGCTCAATGCGAAGCAACTGGTTGTACTTGGCGGTGCGGTCGCTGCGGCTGAGTGAGCCGGTCTTGATCTGCCCGGCATTGGTGGCCACGGCGATGTCCGCGATTGTTGCGTCCTCGGTCTCACCGGAGCGGTGGCTGATGACGGAGGTGTAGTTGTTGCAGTGCGCGAGTTCGACTGCGTCCAGTGTCTCGGTGAGTGAGCCGATCTGGTTCACTTTCACGAGGATGGAGTTGGCCACACCGGTGTCGATGCCCTTCTGCAGGAACTTGGTGTTGGTGACGAACAGGTCGTCGCCGACGAGTTGTACACGGTCGCCGATCTTGTCGGTGAGCAGCTTCCAGCTCTTCCAGTCGTTCTCGTCGCAGCCGTCCTCGATGCTGATGATCGGGTACTTGGCGGTCAGTTTATCGTAGAAGGAGACGAGATCTGCGCCGGTGAGTTTTTCGCCGGAACTTTTCTTGAAAACGTACTTTTTGGTGCTCTTGTTGTAGAACTCGCTGGAGGCTACGTCGAGGGCGAGGAAGATCTCCTTGCCCGGTTTGTAGCCGGCGTCCTTGGTGGCTTTGAGGATGGCCTCAATGGCGTCTTCGGCGCTGTTGAGGTTTGGCGCAAAGCCGCCCTCGTCGCCGACAGCGGTGGAGAGGCCCTTCTTTTTCAGTACGGCCTTGAGGGCGTGGAAAATCTCGGTGATCGCGCGGAGGCCTTCGCTGAAGGTGTCGAAGCCCTTGGGCATGATCATGAATTCCTGAAAGTCGATCGGCGCATCCGAATGGGCGCCGCCATTGATGACGTTGGCCATCGGCACTGGCAATACCTTGGAGTTCGGGCCGCCGAGGTACTTGTACAGCGACAGGCCAAGGGCGTCGGCTGCGGCGTGGGCGTTTGCCATCGACACGGCGAGAATGGCGTTGGCTCCAAGCTTGGACTTGGTGGCCGTGCCGTCCAGACGGAGCATGGTGTTATCGACGGTCAACTGGTCGGTCGCGTCGATCCCCTCGAGTGCCGGGGCGATTTTTTTGATGACGTTGTTAACGGCCTTGTTGACACCCTTGCCGAGGTAGCGGCTCTTAACGCCGTCACGCAATTCGAGTGCTTCGTTCACACCGGTGCTGGCGCCGCTGGGTACGGCCGCACGGCCGAGCGCTCCACCGCGCAGGCCGACTTCCACTTCAACTGTTGGGTTGCCTCGTGAGTCGAGGATCTCACGGGCTTGAATACTTTCGATTCTTGTCATGTCAAACCGCCCAACGCGGGCGGCCGGGCATGATAGGTTGGAATCCGCCTCCGTCAAGCGACGGTTTGATCACTGCAATTGGCCAAGCGCTTGGCCAAGCGGGGCGCATCCAGATTACTTGACTGGGATTGATTCGCCGGCTTCGTTCCACTTGGCCGAGGCTACGAACTTACCGTTTACCCAGTTACCCTCGCTCTTGCGTTGGCCATTCTTGTGCCAATAAATGGCTTCACCGGCAGGATTACCATTTTTCATGTGGACGGCACTTCGAATCACACCGTTATCCCACCACGATCTCCAGCGCCCTTCCTGCAGGCCGTTTTTGTAGCTTCCCTCGCGCTCCTTCCAACCCTCAGTTGACCAGCGCTTGGCACGGCCTGTATATGGCTCTGACTCACCCGGATGATGCCAGCGATTCTCCTTCAACTCCAAAATATGATCCTCCACAAATCGCTCAGACAGGGAACTCCGGATGGAGGGGGTAGTTGTTGGCTTTGCAGGTGGTGGGACGGGGTTCCCCAGATTCTCGGATAGCTTAATCTCCGGTTCGGCTGGTTCAACGGGAGCGGCCGGGACGGCTGCGGGTTCCTCCACCGCCGGGGGAGGGGTGGTTTTAACGACCGGCTCGGCTGGAGGAGGCAATTCCGGTTCGACCGGCTTTGCCGGCTCGGTCTGAACGACCGGCTCCGGAGCAGGCTGGGTTTCCACTGCGGGTGTCGGCGCAGGTGTAGTTGCCGGCTCGGTCGTCTCGACTGAGGGCTCTGCGGCGGTCGTGGGTGTCGGGGTTTCCTCCGACCCGCATCCGACCAATAAAGCCGCAGCGGCACATGAAACTGGCAAAAATCTCATGCGGAGAAAATCAACGAGACTCTTGTTCAAATCAAGGCTGTTTCGTTAAAAAGGCGATATTCCAACGAAGTGAAATAGCGCAGTCGATCGGATTATTTGCCGATGGTCGAGTTGTGATAGTCGCTGGCAGACCCGCCACCTGGCAGACCAATGGGGCCGCCATTGTATCCACCCCCAACATCCATGAAATTCATTGCTCCCTGCGAATCCCCGGCAGAACGCAACCAATCGGTTTGTCTCCTCTTTTTATTATTTTTCCTATTGAGCTTGGCCAAGTAGACGTCGTGGGGGATGACTTCGCCCTCCTCGGAATAGTAGACTTTGTCGCTCACTATTCCGCTGGTGTACTTGGAGGTCATTTCCTGTTGCCCGTTGAAATACCACTGGCCCCAGTCGCCGTCGCGTTTGCCGTCCTTGTACTGGCCCTTCACGTGAAGGCGATCTTTCTCCGCATGCCATTGGGTGTAATCGCCATGACGGATTCCCTCTTTCATGTGACCCACCCAGGCCAGCTCCCCGTTGGCATACCACGCCGTGTGTTTGCCGGTGTGGGGTTTGTCCTGACCAGCAACGTAATAAAGGCCATTCGCCTTCTTTTCCAACTTGGGCTCGTACCGTTTGACCTTTTGCTTGCTTGCAGCGAACTCGGGCGACACACATCCGGCGACCATGACTGCAGTCGCCGCCAACAGGGAGAGATGAATGGGTTTCATGTCATCACTATTTTTTTTGAGGTTCTTGTTTTGTTTCTGTGGCTTCAGCAGAAGCTGAAGCGGAATCTGCCTTGTCCGGTGTCTGGGTGGCGGTGGGGTCGGCCGGTGCCTGCTTAACGCCATCGACGTACGTGAATTTCTCGACCTGCTTGCCAGTCTCGTCGTACTGCACCCAGTCGCCATCCTGTTTGCCGTCCTTGTAGTTGCCCTCCCAGTGTAATTGGCCGTTGGCGTGCCACTGTTTCCACGGGCCGGTGGGTTTACCTGCGTTGATCTGGCCCTCCTGTGCCTTGGTTCCGTTGGAGTGATAAACAGTGCCGGGGCCGGTGTAGACGTTCGACTCACCGGCCTTGTAATAGAGCCCGTCATCGCCTCGTGTCACACCGACTTTGCCGGGCTTGAGTTGCAGAAAAACCACGGCCACAATGGCCAATACTATAAGGATCCACTTCATCAGCGACGAACCCTACGTCTGATTTTTCCGCTGTGCAAACGTAAAAACCTTTCACTTGGCCAAGCGCTTGGCCAAGCGAATTTCCTTCAACCGGACGGCTGGCTGGTGGACACTGCGCAGCCATGTCAGGAAATCTGTTTGATTTGACCGGAGAGGTTGCGGTGGTGATTGGTGCCACCGGAGCACTAGGAGGGGCTTGCGCGATGGCGATGGCCGGGGCCGGGGCGAAGATTGCCGTGGTGGGCCGCAGCGGCGAGCGCGGCGAGGCGCGTGTGAAGGAGATCACCGATGCCGGTGGCGAGGCACAGTTTTTCAGCTGCGACGCGATGGACCCCGCCAGCCTTGCGTCGTGCCACGAGGCGCTTGGCCAAGCGCTTGGCTCGCCGACTGTGCTGCTCAATGCCGCAGGCGGCAACGATCCGGACGCTACGGTAACTCCGGAGATGCCGTTCGAAAACATCCCGCAACCGGCCTGGGCCAAGGTGTTTGACCTGAACCTCGTCGGCGGCTTTCTGCTGCCGTGTCAGGAGTTCGGCCCGGCGATGTGCGAGCGGGGCAAGGGGAGCATCATCAACATCGCCAGCGTCACGTCGCACCTGCCGCTCTCGAAGGTGATCGCCTACTCGGCCTCCAAGGCGGCCGTGCTGAGTGCCACCCGGTTCCTCGCCCGCGAGTGGGCCACAAAGGGCGTGCGCGTGAACAGCATCACGCCCGGCTTTTTCCCGGCGGAACAAAACAAAAAGCTGCTGTTCAATGAGGATGGCTCGCCAAGTGATCGGGCGAAATCGATTTTTGGTCACACGCCAATGAACCGTTTCGGTGACCCAAGCGAGCTGGCCGGCGCGGCGGTTTATCTGGCCAGCGAAAAGGCTGCGAGTTTCGTTACCGGCTCCGACATCGTGGTCGATGGCGGGTTCCTCAGCCAAACCATCTGACGCGCCGTGGGGGTTATTTCCAAAAAAGTTTCCGAGGGCAGTCTGCTCAGCAACGAGCAGGCGATCGAGGTCGTGGCCAAGGCCATGACGGAGGAGATTTTTCGCGACCGCAAGGTGCTGCTCATCGTTCCGGACGCTACGCGCACGGCGCCGGTGGGAACGATGTTCAAGGCGATCCACAAACAAGTCGGCGGTGTCACCGCGGCGCTGGACGTCATGATCGCGCTTGGCACTCATCAGGCCATGAGCGAGGCGGCGATCGAGCAGCGGCTCGAGATCACGCACGACGAACGCACCGGCCAATACGCCGGAGTTCAGTTTTTCAATCACGCATGGGACGACCCCAGCGCTCTCAAAAATATCGGCACCATCACCGCCGAAGAGATCAGTGATCTGAGTGGTGGATTGTTCGAGATGGACGTGCCAGTGGAGGTCAACGCCAAGCTGTTCGATTACGATCACATCGTGATCATTGGCCCGGTTTTCCCGCACGAGGTTGTCGGTTTTTCCGGCGGCAACAAGTACCTCTTTCCCGGAGTCGCGGGGCCGCAGGTGCTCAACTTTTTCCATTGGCTCGGTGCCGTGATCACCACGCCAAAAATCATTGGCCACAAATGGACGCCGGTGCGCAAGGTGGTCGACCGCGCCGGCGCGATGGTGAAAATTCCCAAGCTCGCCTTTTGCATGGTCGTCGAGAGCGACGGCATGAGCGGCCTGTTTGCCGGGCC
>CAJXAU010000144.1 GCA_913050205.1 uncultured Verrucomicrobiota bacterium | reverse complement strand
CGGTGCGATAAGGAGGGGCATGCCTTTTTGCAAAGCACTGCTCACGATTCTTGTCTTGGCGGTTGGCTTGGCCAACCCGTTGGCACTGGACAAGCCCAATGTTGTTTACATTCTCGCCGACGACCTTGGGTACGGCGATCTCTCCCACGCCGGCGGCAAGGCGCCCACGCCGCATTGTGACCGCCTCGCCCGTGAAGGCATGCGATTCACTGATTCGCACACAACGTCTTCGGTCTGCACTCCGACCCGCTACGGCATCGTTACCGGACGTTATAACTGGCGGACGCACCTCAAGAGCGGCGTACTCTGGGGTCTGTCGGAGCCTCTCATCCCGAAGGATCGATTGACTGTCGCGAAGTTTTTGCAGCAGAACCATTACCACACTGCGGTGGTCGGCAAATGGCATCTCGGTCTTGGTTGGCAAATGTTGCCCAATGGCGAGAAACGCGAAGCCAAATCCGGCCCGACCAAGGGCGATGGTTGGCAAATCGACTATGGCAAAAAAGTCGATGGCGGCCCGCTGGCAATCGGGTTTGATGAGTCGTTCATCATCCCGGCGTCGCTCGACATGTTCCCCTACGTCTACCTGAAAAACGATAAGCCGACTGAATGGGCCACGGTGACCAAGGCGTTTCACCGCCCGGGGCCAAGCGGCGAAAAATTCGAGGCGATCGACTGCCTGCGCGACTTCGCCCGGGAGGCCAGCCAATACATTGACTCCCGCGCCAAGGCCAAGAGTGAACCATTTTTCCTCTACCTGCCGCTCACCAGCCCGCACACGCCAATCGTCCCGGCCAAGCGTTGGCAGGGGAAATCCGGCCTTGGTTCGTATGGTGACTTCCTGATGGAAACCGACTGGGTCGTCGGCGAGGTGCTCAAGGCACTCGACCGTAACAAATTCGCGGAAAATACGGTTGTCATTTTCACCGCCGATAACGGCTGCTCGCCACAGGCCAAGATTCCCAACCTCATCAATCAGGGCCATAAACCGAATGCCGACTGGCGCGGGCACAAGGCCGACATTTTTGAAGGCGGCCACCGCACGCCGTTCATCGTTCGCTGGCCGGCCAAGGTCAAGGCCGGCACCTCGTCGGATCAGACGATCTGCACCACCGACCTGTTCGCCACGCTCGCCGACATTATCGGCAACCTGAAAAAACTCCCGGACAACGCCGCCGAGGATTCATTCTCATTTCTGCCCGCGCTGCTTGGCCAAGCGGAAACGAAGGCACGGCCGTTCACGATTCACCACTCGATCAACGGCTCGTTTGCCATCCGGCGCGGCAAGTGGAAGCTCTCCCTCTGCCCCGGCTCCGGTGGCTGGAGCGCCCCTCGTCCCAACAACGCAAAAAAGAACCCCAAGCTGCCGCTGGTTCAATTGTACAATCTCGCAAACGATCCCGCAGAGAAGAAAAACCTGCAGGCCAAGCACCCTGAGTTAGTAAAGGAACTCGTGAAAACCTTGGCCAAGGCGATTAAAAAAGGCCGCACCACCCCCGGCCCAAGTCAGACCAACGACGGGCATCCAAAAACGTTCGACAAACGATTGCTGGCCAAATACCCAGTGTTGGCCGAGTAACTCCGCTTGGCCAAGCGCGGTTTAGACTAACGAACTTTCATCCGGCCGTGACACCACAGGCTCCCCAAAAACTCAGTGCGCACAGTGCCAACCTGGAGCGAATTCTTGACTCCGCCCAGGATGCCGTGTTCGCGCTGGACCACTCCGGAAATGTGGTGTTTTGGAACCCGGAGGCAGAGCGAATTTTCGGCTACACGCAGGAAGAAGCGATGGGGTCGGAACTCGCGAACCTCATCGTCCCCAAGCAATATCGCCGTTTTTTTAACAAGCAATTGGAGCAGTTTAAAACAAGAGGCGATGGCCCATTCTTTGACCGCCGCCTTCAACTGCGTTGCAAACGGAAAAACGGGGAGTTCTTTTTCGCCGAGGCGACCACCAGTCCGTTGATTTCCGGAAATGATGTCGTGGGAATGAGCTGCTTTTTTCGCGACATCACCCATCTCAGGGCAGCTAATAAGACTCACAAAAAACTCACGGGCGAACTGCAGATTCAGGAGGCCAACTACCGCGCGCTCATCGACAGTTCCATCGACGCCATCGTGGCGGTGGATCACACTGGGTGCATCACGATCTGGAATGGATCCGCCGTTCAAATGTTCGGGCGCAGTGAAGAAGAAGCTCTTGGCAGCCCGCTGAAGGAAATCCTTATTCCCAGCCGATACCACAAAGTATTCGACAGGACGGTGGGATACCTGCTGACACAAAAAGCATTCAGCTCAACCAATCGCCGGTTCCGGCTGAAAGCCGCCCACAAGGACGGAACGGAGATGATGATTGATTGCAGTGCCTCCTATTATGAGTACGAAAACCAGTTCGGACTCTGCTGGATTGGCCGGGACATCACACAGGATCTTGAAGACCAAAGACGTCGCAAACATCTCACCGAGGCGTTGGAGAAATCCAATGTTGAATTGATGCAAAGCAACGAGGCGCTGGAGCAGTTCGCATACGCCGCCTCACATGATTTGCAAACTCCGCTGCGCGGCATCTCCGGCTGCGCCACCCTGTTAAAAATCAAGCACGAGCATCTGCTCGACGAGACCACCAAGGATTTGGTCTCCCGGATCATTGGCAGTTGTCACCAGATGAAAACGATGATCGGGGACATTCTGAATTTCTCGAGGATCGAGTCCCAGTCGCAGACATTTAAGCAAGTCAATCTGAATGAAGTCGTGGATAGCGCACTGGAATTCCTCGCGCCCTCCATCGAGGAAACCAAAGCCGAAATAATTCGCAGCACCCTGCCGACTGTCCTCGGGGATCGAGGTCAATTGACGCAGTTATTCCAAAACATCATTGGTAACGGCATCAAGTACTGCGACAAGCCCCAACCCACCATCATCATGGGGGGCGAACCGGTGGAGAACTATTTTCGGGTGTCGATCGCAGATAACGGGATCGGCATACCATCGGAATATTTCGACCGGATATTCGAAGTATTCCGACGCCTGCACACCAGCGAGGAGTACCCGGGGACAGGGATTGGCTTGGCAATCTGTCGACGAATTGTTCGCAGACACGGCGGGCAACTTGGCCTCACCTCCACCCCGGGCGAAGGGAGCACGTTCTACTTCACACTCAAAACCCAGTAGCCCATGCCCCATTTTTCAGAGTTCAACCGACCAGCAGAAATTCTTCTCGTTGATGATAACTCGACCGATGCACTTTTGATCGAGGAATGCCTCAAGGAGTCCGGCGTCAAGTTCAACCTCCGATACGTGCCAACAGGCATGGAGTGCATAAAATATCTCAACCAACCCGTGGGCGAGAACTCACATCCTCGCCCTGACCTGATTTTGCTGGATCTCAACATGCCGGCCATGGACGGACGCGAAGTGATGGCGGCGATCCGAAAAAATGAAGCACTCGCCACCATCCCAGTACAGGTACTCTCCACCTCGGAAAACGAAAGAGATGTCCAAAACCTTTACCGGGCGGGCTGCAACAGTTACGCCTACAAGCCGGTGGATTTCGAGGAACTGCAGGCCACAATCACCAACATCATGGAGTTTTGGTTCGAGACCGCGCTACTCCCCTCGGACAACCCGCACTGACCCTTCGCCCCCACCGCCCCGTCGGGACTTGATGTGGCAACCCATTTCGCGGAAGCTCCGGCGCATGAAATCGTCTCTTCTTCGGGTCACGATCCTGCTGTCTGTTTTTGCCCTGGGCCAACTTACTGCCAGCGCAGCCAAGCCATTGCGTGCGTTAATCATCACCGGCGGCTGCTGCCACGACTACGGCAACCAATCCGGCATCATCTCAAAGGGCGTCTCGGCCCGGGCCAACATCACCTTTGACGTCAAGTATCAGGGTGGCACCAACCGCAACATCAAGATTCCAGTTTATGAAAATAAGGACTGGGCCAAAGCGTACGACATTATCATCCACAACGAATGCTTCGGCGGCGTAACCGACGTGGAGTGGGTCGAAAAAATAGCCAAGACCCATCGCGACACCGGCATCCCCGCAGCAGTCATCCACTGCTCAATGCACAGCTACCGCAACGCCAAGACGGACGAGTGGCGCAAACTGCTCGGCGTCTCCTCCTACAGCCACGAAGGACACCGGGCGGTCACGGTCGAAAATCTCGAACCCAAACATCCCATCATGAAAACCTTCCCGGCCAAGTGGGAGACGCCCAAGGGCGAGTTGTACAAGATTGAAAAAATCTGGCCCAACACCAAGCAGCTTGGCCAAGCGTATGGCAAGGACACCAAGAAGAATCACCTCTGCATCTGGACGAACACCTACGGCAAGGCGCGTGTATTTGGCACCACGATTGGCCACCACAACGAAACCATGCAGCAGGATGTTTACCTCGACTTCCTCACACGCGGCATCCTCTGGGCCTGCAATCAACTCACTGCCAAGGGCGACCCCAAGCCCGGCTACGGCCCGAAGAAAAAATAAAACAACCATCCACAAAAAAATGGAGGGACGAGCCTGCGAGTCCGCAGACAATCTAGAATCAACCTCAGAGACACGAAACACCCAGAAATTTTCAATAGCGACTCTCGGCGTCTCTGTGGTTCATTAACGCCACAACAAAACGTCCCGGACTCGCTGGCTCGCCCCTCCACTTCTCAGCCTAAACAAGACTCTCACTTATCAACGACTTACCTATGAAATTCTCGATCCTCACTTTACTCGCTCTCGCATTCTCGGCCGCTTGGCCAAGCGCATTGCATGCGGCCAAGCGCGATGCGCACCCAAACATTGTTTTCGTGATGGCTGACGACATGGGCTTCGGTGACCTGCAGTCGTACAATCCAGAGTCGAAAATTGAGACGCCCCACCTCGCGCGCTTGGCCAAGGAGGGACGACGATTCACCGACGCCCATGCCCCGGCGTCAGTCTGCGTGCCCACGCGCTATGGCTTGATGACCGGCCGGTATCCGTTTCGCATGAAACTTGGCCGCGGCCCGTTGCTCGAGCCCAAGCGCCCCACCCTGCCTTCCGTCCTGAAACAGGCCGGCTACGAGACGGCGATGATCGGCAAGTGGCACCTTGGCGTGGAGCATGAGAAAAACCCGTCAGCCGGCCAGCAGCTTGGTGGCGGCCCGATCGACCACGGCTTCGATCATTTTTACGGCATCCCGGCCTCGCTTGACATCCCACCATACTACTGGATTCACGACGACCGCCCGGTCGCACCGCCCAGTGAAAAAATCGGTGACAACAACACGCCCGGCTGGACCCGCATTCAGGGTGCGTTCTGGCGCGGCGGCGGCATTGCCCCCGGCTACAAGCACATCGACGTGCTGCCGATCATCCGCGACCG
>CAJXAU010000143.1 GCA_913050205.1 uncultured Verrucomicrobiota bacterium | reverse complement strand
CCGAATAAGTTGAAATGGTTTAGCGTGTGATAAAGCTGATACAGCAGTTTGCGCGTTCCGTAGCCGTCATTCAGTGGGAGGATGGACTCGTAACCGGCCCAAAAATCTGTGCCGAATCCTCCGAACATTTCGGTTAAGCCAAACTCGGCTTCGCGGTCGCCGTAATACGCGGCGGGGTCGAAGATCACCGGGGCGCCGTCTTCGTCAAAGGCGACGTTGCCGCTCCAGAGGTCGCCATGGAGCAGGGAGGGGCTTGGCCGGTAACCGTCGAAAAAGTGTTCCAGTTGCCGGAGCAACTCGTCGCTTCCGTGAAACGGCATCCCGTTTTGTTTGGCCAAGTGGAATTGAAAACCAAGTCGATGGTCCCGGAGAAAATTCACCCAGTCGTCGCAGTTGGGATTCGGTTGTGGTGTGGCGCCGATGGTGTTGTCGCGATGCCAGCCAAATGTTGACTGGGGTGCGGCATGCAATCTGGCCAGCCGTTCTCCCAGTTGGAATTGTGAACCACCGCCCTTGAGTGCAATGAATTCCAGCACGAGATACGCCTGTTGGGCCGCAGTGCCGCTACAGACCGGGGAGGGGACGCGGATGGTTTTCGTGCCGGCCAATTCACGCAGGCCGTCTGCCTCTGCTTCGAACATGTCGAGTGCATTGGCTTGGTTCACCTTAACGAACAAAATCCGGTTGTGCCCCTCAATGCGGTAGGCGTCGTTGATGCAGCCTCCGCTGACCGTTTGCTTTTGAAGAATCTCAAACGGTTCTCCTGTTTCGGCAGAAATATGGCTGGCGATCGCGTCCCACATGTGCGGTTAGCGACTGAGTTGCTTGCGGACGTGTTCGAGCAACGAGGCGCATCCGTCCTCGAGTAGGTCGAGTACGGTCTCGAATCCCTGCGCGCCGCCGTAGTAGGGGTCGGGTACTTCCTTTGCGGGCGAGTCGGTGACGAAGTCGCAAAACCGTTTGACCTCTGCCGTGAATTCCCCTGCCGGCGCCATGTTCAGGACGTTTTGGTAGTTGTCCTCGTCCATCGTAAGGATCAGATCGAATTCGTTGTAGTCGGCCTTGTTGATTTGGCGCGCCTGACCGCCGGTGATGATGTTCCGGTTTTGCGCGGCGGCGTGCATACGGTGGTCGGGCGGATCGCCGGTGTGGAACGAAATGGTCCCAGCGGAGTCGCACTCGATTTGATCGGCCAACCCTTCGCTCTCGACGATGTGCCGCATCACGGCTTCCCCGGCGGGCGAGCGGCAAATGTTTCCCATGCAAACAAATAACAACCTGTAAGGGCGCATGAGCCAAGGCTACTGGCCCGCTTGGCCAAGGGCAAGGGGGTGTGGGGTGTCGCTTGGCCAAGCTTGAGTTCGCTTGGCCAAGCGGCTAAACAGGGCGGGTGAACCGTCGAACATTTTTGGGAACCAGCGCTGCGGCCGGCCTGGCCTATTCCTCCATCGCGTCAACCGCCGCCGAGGTGGCGAAGGGGCCGGTCAAACGGGTTGCGCTGATCGGCAGTGGTTGGTACGGCAAGATCGATTTATTCCGCCTGATCCAGGTGGCCCCGGTGGAGGTGGTGGCCCTGTGCGACGTGGACAGTACGATGCTCTCCGGGGCGGCCGACATGGTGGCCAAGCGGCAAAAATCCGGCAAACGCCCCAAGACCTACGCTGACTATCGGACGCTGCTCAAGGAGAACAAACTCGATCTGGTGCTGGTCGCCACGCCGGATCACTGGCACGCACTGCCGATGATCGATGCAGTCAAGGCTGGCTGTGATGTTTACGTCCAAAAACCGACGAGTATCGACGTGGTTGAGAGTCAGGCAATGCTCGCGGCTGCCCGCAAGTACGATCGGGTCGTGCAGGTTGGCACGCAGCGCCGCAGCACACCGCACTTGATGGAGGCCAAGGAGACGATCGTTGACGCCGGACTGCTCGGCAACATCGCCCACGCGGAGGTTTGCTGCTACTACCACATGCGCAACCGAAGCAACCCGGA
Source organism: uncultured Verrucomicrobiota bacterium (assembly GCA_913050205.1). Classification (GTDB taxonomy): domain Bacteria; phylum Verrucomicrobiota; class Verrucomicrobiia; order Limisphaerales; family UBA1096; genus UBA1096. The sequence goes on along the minus strand of CAJXAU010000143.1, from coordinate 3,380 downwards.
GGACGCCACGGCTCCGGACAATCTGGATTATGAGATGTGGACCGGCCCGGCACCAATGCGCGCCTACAACTCGCTATGCCACCCACGTGGCTGGCGCGCTTTTATGGAGTACAGCAACGGCATCGTTGGCGACATGTGCATCCACATGCTCGATACGGTGCGCTGGATGCTCGGGCTCGGATGGCCGACGAGCGTGGTGTCGCAGGGCGGCATCCTCGTCGACAAGCAGGCCAAGGCGAATACCACCGACACTCAGACTGCTTGTTTTGATTTCGACGATCTGCAGGTAGTCTGGCAGCACCGTGCGTGGGGGCATGCACCGGATCCGAAGTACCCGTGGGCGGCCTTCCTCTACGGCGACAAGGGGACGCTAAAGTTGAGCGTGAACAGTTTCGACTTTATCCCGCGCAATAACCGGGGCCAACAAGCGAAACCGATTCATCGCGACTGCAAAATGGAGTTGGAGGAATACCCGGAGGACAAGTCCGAGAAGGATCTTGAACGGCACGTTGCCCCGGCTGTGCGCGTGCACATGCTGGATTTTCTCAACGCCGTGGCCAAGCGAAGCCGGCCTGTTGCGGACATCGAGGAGGGGCACATCTCCACCGTGAGTTGCCTGCTGGCCAACCTCTCCCAGCGACTGGGTGGCCGCTCGTTGCGGTGGGATGCGGATACCCACCGAGTCATCGGTGACGACGAAGCAAACAAGCTCCTCGTCCGGCCTTATCGCGAACCTTGGATTCACCCCACGCCAGACAATGTCTGATCTCTCCCATCTCCCAGCCGGTTACCACAGCGTCACGCCCTACCTGCTCACGGCAGACGTTGGGAAGTTGTTGGACTTCATCTGCAAGGCGTTCGATGCCACAGTCACGGAACGAGTCGAGATGCCGGATGGCACAGTCTCCCATGCGGAGGTGCAGATCGGTGACTCGCGGATCATGCTGGGACAAGCCAGGGACGAATGGCCTCCGATGCCGTCAATGCTCTACCTGTACGTGCCTGACTGCGACGCCGCCTATGCCCGTGCCATTGATGCCGGGGCGGAAAAGGTGATGGAGCCGGTGGACCAATTCTACGGTGACCGCAGTGGCGGGGTGCTGGATCCTCACGGTAACCAGTGGTGGTTTGGCACCCGGAAGGAGGAAATCTCCAGCGAGGAATTGGCCAAGCGCATGCGTGAGATTCGCGGCCAGTAACTGCTGTCATCGCTTGGCCAGCCGCTTGGCCAAGTGGCTTATACGTTGGTCAGCGGCAGGAGAATACTGAATGTCGTGCCGTTGTCGCTTGGCTTGATCTTGATGCGTCCGCCATGCGATTCAACGATCCTCCCCACGATGGCCAAGCCAAGGCCGGTGCCGTCCGGTTTGCTGGTGTGTAGCAGCGAACTGAAGGCGCGCTCGCGCGATCCCACATCCATCCCGCAGCCGGAATCACGAAACTCGATGCGTACGTGCGTGGGCTTAGCGTCGCCCTTGTTCAATTGAATCGTGCGTGACTCGATAGTCAAAGTCCCGCCGTCGGGCATGGCTTCAAGCGCGTTGAGAGTGAGGTTGAGAAAAACCTGACTGAGTTGCGGCCCGTCTGCCTTTACTGCGGGCAGGTTGGCCTCCAATTGAATTTCCAGTTCGACATTTTGTTGAGCCAGCTTTCGTCGGACGAGTATCCGAAGGTCATCAATCAGCTTGTTGATGTCGGTTGACTTGAGTTGTGGTTCGGCATTGCGGGCGAAGGTGAGGATCTGCTCCACGATGGTATTCAGGTGATCCATTTTTTCGCCCATGATCCGTACATCCTCGGCCCGTGGGTCGTCCTCGGGAAACTCGAGCCCCAGCGAGTGGTAGAGCATTTTGAGGACGGTCAATGGGTTGCGAATCTCGTGCGCCACTTCACCAGCGAGCAGCCCAAGCGCTGACAGTTTTTCGTTCTGCCGGAGCAGTTCCTCGGATTCGACAATGCGCTCCAGCAGTCGTGCCTTCTCGATGGCCAGTGCAGACAACTCCGCCAGAGCTGTCGCAATGTGAATTTCGTCGTTCGAAAAAACGTACGACTCCGCCTTGTAAACATTAAGCGTGCCGATGGCGTTGCCGCCGAAAACCAACGGGATGCTGAGCATGGCGATGAGCCCCTCCTCACGGGCGATATCCTGCTGCTGGTAGGCGTTGGAGGTCTGCACGTTCTCGATCTGCAGCGTTTTTTTCAAATTGACCACCGAGCCGAGAAAACTTTCCGAGATGTCGACGTCCGGCTTGTTCAGGTAAGCCTCGCCCGCCCCGTGCGAGGCCACGAGAGTGAGGTGCCGGGTGGATTCGTCCAACAGTTGCAATGCGCAGGTTTTGGCATTCATAAGGCTGGCCGCCTCGCGTGTGATGGCCGCCAACGCCTCGTCGAGATCGACTGCGGAGTTGATCGCCTGACCGACCGTGATCAGCGATTCGAACAGGTTGGCGCGGATGAGCGATTTCTCGTAGAGAAAGGTGTTGTGAATCACAAGTGCGGCTTGGCTGGCCAGCTCGGTCAACAGGGCGAGGTCGTTTTCGTCAAACGCATTGAGTTGGTCCGAGTCGACATTGACGACTCCTCCGAGCACGCCATTGATCTCCAGCGGGACTGCCAACTCCGATCGGGTGTGCTCGTGAACCGGCACGTACCGCTTGTCGGCATTGACGTCCGGGACGATGGCGGACTTGCCCTGTTGGGCGACCCAGCCGGTGATGCCTTCGCCGACGCGGAGTTTCAATTTCGTCCCAGCGGAGAGCCCGTGGGCGGCCTGGATTTCAAGAAAGCCATCAATCGGATTGATCAGGACGACCGAGCCGGAGGTTGCATTAACGAGCCCCACGGCCTCTCGGACGATCAGGTCAAGCGCCTCCTGCTGATCCAGCGTGGAGTGGATCACCTTGCTCACCTGATAAAGACGCCGTAGTTGTTCAGGGCTGATGGCAGGGTGGATGGTGGTGTTGTCGCTCACCGCTTGGCCCATGATGGAACCGGGGAGGTGATTTCACAAGGCTGCGTCGTTGCCTTGGCCAACGACGGAGCGAAACCTGAGGCGCCGTTACTTGGTATCAATCGACATGAAATTACATTCAGTAGTTTTGGCCCTGTTCGCTTCGTTCGCCATTATTGGCTGCGGGCATCACAAACATCACCGTGAAGATGGCGAAAAACAACGCCGCCACTCCGAGGAAAAACGGGAACACAAGCGCGACCGAGAGAGCCTCACCGGGAAGGTGATTCGGTATCCGTTTCGGATGACCGGCTACGCTATCGCGGCTCCGTTTCATCCGTTCAAGGCCACCCGCAAGGCAGTGGACGCAACACTGGACGTTCCGGAAAAGGCACTGACTTCAACCGCCGAAGCGTTATTTGGGCGTGGC
>CAJXAU010000142.1 GCA_913050205.1 uncultured Verrucomicrobiota bacterium | reverse complement strand
TGTTGCTTTGGCAGGGGGCGAAGGCACTGGAAATCTGGACCGGCCAAGCGGCTCCTGTTGAGGTCATGCGCGACGCGCTTACCGCACACATTTACGGTGATGAATGATTTCCTGCTGGATTTCTGGACGCGCGCGCCGTTTGTTTTTTGGACATTCGTGTTCTTTGTCTTTGGTGCGGTGGTCGGTAGTTTTCTCAATGTGTGCATCTACCGGATGCCGCGTGAGCTGAGTCTCGTCAGCCCACCGTCGCAGTGCCCAAAATGCCAGTTTGCGATTCCGTGGCGCCTTAACATGCCGATTCTCAGTTGGCTGTTGCTGCGTGGCAAATGCAGGCAATGCGCCGAGCCAATTTCTCCCCGCTATATCGGGGTCGAACTCTTGACCGGCTTGGCCTTCCTCTGCTGTTGGTTGGCGTTTGGGGAGCAATCCACTCCGGGCGTGTTGTTGGCTGCGATCTGGAGTTTTGTTCTTGCCGGGTTAATCACGGCGACGTTTATCGACTTTGAGCACTTTATCATCCCGGACGAAATCACGCTTGGCGGTGTTGCGGTTGGTTTTCTTGTGTCCGCCGCGTTGCCTTCTCTGCACGGGTTGGAGAACGCCACTGCCTCGCTGACAGCAAGTGGGCTTGGCATCCTTGTCGGGGGCGGCTCGGTGCTAGCGGTGCTGCAGTTGGGCAAATGGTTTTTCGGAAAAACGACGGTGCCTCTTGAAAAAGAGGACATCGCCATTTTTACCGAGTCCGCGCTGCATCTTCCCGATGAAGTCATCCCGTACGAGGACATTTTTTTTAGAAACTCGGATACGCTTCGGTTCCACGCGAACCGCCTTGAATTGATCGATCGTTGCCACACGAACGTCGATGTGGCGCTCTCGCCCAAGCAACTTGTCATCGGTGACGAGTCGTTTGACCCGGAGACGATTACTTACCTGAAAGCGGATGCGGACGAGATGGTCATCCCGCGCGAGGCGATGGGGTTTGGAGACGTGAAATTCATGGCCGGCATCGGTGCATTTGTCGGTTGGCAGGGTGCGTTGTTTTCTTTGATGGCCAGTGCCGTGGTCGGCGCCGTGGTTGGGGTGAGCCTGCTGGCTATCGGCCGAAAGGATTGGTCGGACCGCCTTCCTTATGGCCCGTATATTTCGCTGGCGGCGGTGATCTGGATTTTCTTTGGCGAAGACATTATGGCCGCTTGGCTTCCGGAGCCGGCACCCCTGCCGGGATTCTCTCCGCTTGGCCAAGTGGGCCTAGAGCAGCCGGGGCTGTAGCTCATCCTTGGCCAAGGCCTCTCCAATGCTCTCCACCCGCGCGCGGCGTTGCTCCATGATGTGCTTGTCCACCGTGGGGTCGAACGGCACCGGGTAGTTTCCGTCGTAGCACGCCATGCAAAAGTTCTCCTTGGCCAAGCCGGTCGCCCGCACCATGCCCTCCTCCGAGAGGTAGGCCACCGAGTCAGCGTTGAGATACTCCTGAATCTCCTCGATCGTGTGGTTGGCGGCCATGAGCTTTTTGCGGTCCGGAAAATCAATCCCGTAAAAACAGGGATTCATGTGCGGCGGACAGCTAACCCGAACGTGTACCTCGGTGGCTCCAGCTTCCTTGAGGTTGTTCACCCGTGCCTTGCTGGTTGTCCCGCGGACGATGGAGTCGTCGATGATCACCACCCGCTTGCCCTCGACCAACTCGTTGATGAGGTTGAGTTTGACCCGGACGTTGAAATCACGAATCAACTGTGACGGCTGCAAAAAGCTGCGACCAACATAATGATTCCGCACGAACGCCATCTCGTACGGGATGCCGGACTCGAGGGAGTAGCCCAGAGAGGCACTATTCCCGCTGTCGGGAACCGGCACAACGAGATCGGCATCGACCGCGGTCTCCTTGGCCAACTCGCGGCCCATGTTCACGCGCACCTGATATACGCTTCGGTTGCTGATCCGCGAGTCCGGCCGCGCAAAGTAGACGTATTCAAAAATACAAAACGCCCGACGCTCCTGCATCGGGAAGGCGTTGATCGACTTGATACCGTCCTTGTTGATGATGACGATCTCTCCCGGCTCAACGTCGCGGACGAACTCGGCCTGGATCAGGTCGAACGCGCACGTCTCGCTGGACAGGACGTAGGCGCCGTCTAGTTTTGCAATCGAGAGCGGCCTGAAACCGTGCGGGTCACGCACCCCGATCAGCTCGTTCTCGGTCATGATCACTAGAGAGTAGGCGCCCTCAATCCGTTGCAAACTCTGGACAAGGTTGTTCTCCCCGTTGTCCGATGGCCGCGCCATTAAGTGCAAAATGATTTCGCTATCGACCGTGGTCTGAAAGATGGATCCGTCCAACTCCAGTTCCTCCCGCAACTGGGCCGCATTGGTGAGATTGCCATTGTGCGCGATGGCGATCTGCCCCTTGTAACAGTCCACCGTGAGCGGCTGGGAATTGCGGAGGTGTGACGAACCGGTGGTCGAGTAGCGAGTGTGCCCGATCGCCATGTCGCCGCGCAGGCTCTCCAACGCCTTGCCCTTGAACACTTGTGGCACCAGGCCCATTCCCTTGTGCACTTTGAATTGCCCGTCTGCACAGGTCACAACACCGGCACTTTCCTGCCCGCGATGTTGCAACGCATACAGCCCATAGTACGTCAACTCGGCAGCGTTCGGGTGTCCATAAACCCCGAACACGCCACAGTAATGTTTGGGATGAGAATCGCTCATTTTTCCATGGTCCGAGCGATGGTGTTCCACCACACGTCGTGCAGGGTAGTCAGTTCCCAGTTCAATCTATTTTCGCCGGCTTTGATGCAGAGTTGTTCGTTGCCGGTCACTGTGCCTATCCGTTGTGCCGGCACGCCCAGTAATTTTGCACGATCTACAGCGGCCCCGGCCTCAGCTTCGCTGGTGGTGATGATCACCCGGCCGTGAGCCTCGCCGTAGAGCAGTGCATCCACCCGGTCGGTCTCGACTTCGCTCAAGTCGATCTCAGCTCCCGTGAGCCTCGGCGTCTGCCGGGCGGTCAATTCAGAGATCGCACACTCAGCCAGCGCCACAGCCAAGCCGCCCTCAGCGCAGTCATGCGCGCTCTTGACCACGCCGGTTTCAATCAGGCCAAGCAGCGCGTCATGCAGCGTTTTCTCCTTGGCCAAGTCGCAAGGCGGCGGGGTGCCCTCCTTGCGGCCGTGCTCGACCTGCAGCAGCGCTGAGCCTCCCAAGCCAAGCAATGGATCGCCCATATCGACCGCTTGGCCAAGTAGGATGATCACGTCGCCCTCGTCCTTAAACCATTGGCTGGTAATGTGTTCCGGCTTTTCAACCAAGCCGACCATTCCCACCGTCGGGGTCGGGTCGATGGCCCCGGCTGGGTTTTGATTGTACAGGCTGACGTTGCCGCCGGTCACCGGTGTGCCGAACGCCTCACAGGCCTCGGCCAGGCCGCGCACACTCTCCTTGAGCTGCCAAAACAACTCAGGATTGTGTGGGTTACCAAAATTTAAATTGTCCGTCGCACCCAGCGGCCTTGCGCCGGAGCAGACCAAGTTACGGGCCGCCTCGGCCACTGTGGCTTTGCTGCCTTCGTAAGGGTCGAGATAAACGAACGCTCCGTTGCAGTCGACCGACATCGCGAGGTACTTGTCGGGGATATCATCCTGCGGCTCGCCAACCGGCAGCGGCGGGTACGAGTCCGCCTTGACCCGGATGACTGCAGCGTCGGAGCCGGGATTGATTGCCGTGCCTGCGCGCACCATGTGGTCGTACTGGCGGTAAACCCAGTTCTTGGAGGCAATGGACGGCCAGCCAAGCAGCTTGGCCAAGGCCTCCTCCGGCTTGGCCAAGCCGGGGATATCCGCAAGCTGAAGCACCCGGGTTTTCTGGAGGTATTCCGGCTCCTTGGAATCACGATGGTAAAGCGGCGCATCGTCGGCGAGCTTGGCCGCCGGCACAGTAGCCACCACTTCGCCGTGGTTTTTGACCACCATCATGCCATCGTCGGTCACCTTGCCCACCTCGGCCCACGGCAAATCCCACTTGTCAAAAATCCGCTTCACCTCCTCCTCGCGCCCCTTGTGCACGATGATGAGCATGCGCTCCTGTGATTCGCTCAGCAGGATTTCGTAAGGCGTCATGTTCGGCGCGCGTTGCGGCACCTTGGCCAGATCGATCTCAATGCCGGTTCCGCCACGGGCCGCCGTTTCACAGGTTGAGCAAGTTAGGCCAGCCGCACCCATGTCCTGAATCCCCGCAACCGCGCCAGTCGCCAGCAACTCAAGGCATGCCTCCATGCAAAGTTTCTCCATGAAGGGGTCGCCCACTTGCACCGCGCCGCGCTGTTGCTCGGCGGATTCCTCAGTCAAATCCTGCGACGCAAACGCTGCGCCGGCCAAGCCATCGCGCCCGGTCGCTGGGCCGACATAAAACACCGGGTTGCCCACGCCCTTGGCCGCACCCCGGGCCACTTGGCTATGCCGCAACACCCCGAGGCTGAAGGCGTTGACGAGCGGATTTCCCTCGTACGAGGGGTCAAAATAGACTTCGCCCGCCACCGTGGGCAGGCCGATGCAGTTGCCGTAATGGGCGATGCCGGCCACCACGCCGCGAAACAACCGCCGCACGGTTGGTGACTCCAGATTGCCAAACCGCAGCGAATTCATGTTCGCGATCGGCCGCGCGCCCATGGTGAAAATATCGCGAATTATCCCGCCGACCCCGGTGGCTGCCCCCTGAAACGGCTCCACCGCGCTGGGGTGATTGTGCGACTCGATCTTGAACGCCACCCCAAGGCCGTCCCCCATGTCGATCACCCCGGCATTCTCTTCACCCGCTGCCACGATCACTTTCGGCGAACGGGTGGGGAATGTCTTGAGAAGCGCGCGTGTGTTTTTGTAGGAGCAGTGTTCGCTCCACATGACCGAGAAGATGCCCAACTCGGTGAAATTTGGCTCGCGGCCAAGGATCTCGAGGATGTGCTCGTATTCCTCCGGCGTGATGCCGTGTTCCTTGATGACTTCCGGGGTAATCTCGGGGTCGGGCATTTGTCACAGCCGGCGCACTTGGCGCGGCGTCATCCAATGAAACAGAGTCATCAATTCGTGGGATCGCATGTTCCCGGTATCCGGTCGGCCGCAAGATAGTAACGCAAAAAACCGGATGCAAGACTACCGTGAGTTTTCACGAAGATTTCATCCCCAACAGGTCACGCCTCTTGCCAAGTGGTTGGCCCTTCGACAGGATGTCCGCGCTTGGTTTCGATCCGATGAACCGCCTGTTTTTATCCCTCCTGCTCCCACTTGGCCTTCTCCCGACCCCGGTGGAGCCAGCCGTCGAGGGCCAGGTACCCGTGCTCCTCCAGCTCAACGAGCCGGCGTTGGTTCCATTTTATCTCAATCAAAAGGCAGCCGGGATCGTTGAAC
>CAJXAU010000141.1 GCA_913050205.1 uncultured Verrucomicrobiota bacterium | reverse complement strand
CGCGCATCTTGCACGGCGTGCGGATGCAAGCGCTGTCGTAAGAGTCTACTACTAACTGGCATTGCATCCTCGAACTATCCCCGGCGGGGTTGCAGTTTTCTTCAAACTGGCCCCGCCGGATTCTTTTTGCCCAGCAAAGGTTGCCTCGGCCGAGCGTAACCAAGTTTCCCTGATTCGCGTACTTTTGCGTGGAAGTGAGGTTTTTCCCGTTTTTATTGAGCGTATTGTTCATGGCCAGTTTTTCGCTGGGTACTCCCCTTGCGCTGGGCCAGATGCGATTGCATGTGGAATCCTCGTCATCGGATCGCTCCCCGGTTATCACCTCCTCGAATTTACCCAAGAGCGGTCTGGCTGTGATATCGCGAGCGGACAGTTTGATTTCAAAAAAGGTCAAGTGGTCGCCGGTTCATGCATTTCCTGTTCAAAAACAGTCGAAAGCTCAACTGCGACTTAAAAATACCGGAAGCAGTTCGGCATTTTTCAGGTTAATCTGGCAAGATATCACCCTTCCGGACCAATTGGTCTGGATTCCCCCGGGGCAATTTGTGATGGGAAGTCCAGACGATGAGTCGGGGCGGTTCATGGACGAGGGCCCTGCACACACGACCGATGTGCCGCATGGTTTTTGGATAAGCCGATACGAGGTCACCCAAAAAAACTACAAAGAGTTGATGGGAGAAAATCCCAGTAGCACTGAGGATTCCCCCGATTTGCCGGTCAATCGAGTTACTTGGCATGAAGCAGTCGAGTACTGCAAGCGACTGACCAATGCAGAGGGGTCAATCGGGCGGTTGCCAAGCGGTTATGTTTATCGACTGCCCACCGAGACTGAATGGGAATACGCCTGCCGCGCCGGCTCAAAGGGTGCGTACAGTTACGGCGATTCGGCTGATTCTCTCAGCGAGTACGGTTGGTGGGCCGGTAATAGTGGGAACCAGCCGGAGCCGGTTGGCAAACTCAAGCCGAACACGTGGGGACTGTACGACATGCACGGCAACCTGTTCGAATGGTGTAATGATGCCTATGTTGCCTATCCCGGAGGCCGAGCCTTTTCCACAACCGGCAAGATGAAGGTACTCCGAGGCGGCGCCTACTACTGCCCGAGCAACATTCTTCGGTCCGCCTGCCGGGCCGAGGCACAGGAGCCGGATTACCGCTGGATCCTCGCCGGGTTCCGCGTGGTTCTGGCACCCCCGCTTGGCCAAGCGAATGATTGAGCCAAGCGCTTGGCCAAGCACACTTTACGATTGGCAAAGAGGGTCTTGACTTCTCTCCTCAAATCCCAATGCTCTGCGCGTCTGCGAAGTTGTATTGGACTCCTCCGCTTGGCTTTGTGTGCTAACAACCATGCCATCCGAGATCCTAACTGAGAGCGGCAATGTCGTGCCGTTGTTTGGTGCAAATAGCGACCCTTTTTCCGCTTATTTACTGTTGGCGGTCATGATGGTCCTGGCGGTGGGGTTTGCCTGCGCGCCACTCATTCTCTCCGCGATTTTGGCCCCAAGAAAACCGGGTGAGATCAAGGAATCCACCTTCGAGTGTGGGTTGGAATCGAAGGGCGATTCGTGGGTGCAATTCAAAGTGCAGTACTACCTGTACGCACTGGCGTTTGTGATCTTCGACATCGAGGTCGTGTTCCTCTATCCGTGGGCGGTGGCCTTCACTGACTTGTCCTTCGGCTCATTCCTCGCGATGGGCATCTTTATTTTGCTTCTGGCTGAGAGCCTGATTTACCTGTGGATCAAAGGAGTGTTGACCTGGAAATGACAACCCCAAACACATCCCCCAGCGTCGAACTGGACGACACAACTCGCGCGGAACTGGAACGCGCCGGAGTAATCGTTTCGAAGGTGGACTTTCTTTACAACTGGGCCCGCGGCGGATCGGTCTGGCCGCTGACCTTTGGCCTCGCCTGTTGTGCCATCGAGATGATCGCCTCGGCAACATCGCGTTTTGACATCTCCCGCTTCGGCTCGGAGGTGTTTCGCCCTTCGCCGCGCCAAGCCGACCTCATGATCGTCTCCGGCACTGTGACCAAGAAAATGGCGCCGCAGGTCGTACGAATCTATAATCAGATGCCGGAGCCAAAGTGGGTGATCGCCATGGGCGCGTGCGCCATCTCCGGCGGCCCATTCAAGCAGGGTTACAACGTACTCAAGGGTATCGACCGCTACATCCCAGTGGACGTGTATTTGCCCGGATGCCCGCCTCGCCCGGAAGCGGTGTTGCAATCGCTGAATTATTTGCAGGAAAAGATCCGGACGCAGGACATTCAGTCCGACCCGGCCTTTACCGGAGGGCGTCGTCAATACCCAGTTCCCAAGTTTACCGGAACCGACCTTGAGCCACCCTACAACCCGGACGTCTGGCAACCGCCAACCAACCCGAATGCTCCTGCCGATGAGGAACAGGAGAAGGAAGCCACGGCATGAGTGCTCCGGTTAACCACGAACCTGTCCTGCAACGCTTCCCGGAGGTGGAGTGGGACGAAGAGTTCGGCACATTAATCGTGCCGGTGGCAAAGGCCGCTGAGGTGGCCACTTGGCTTCGTGATGACGAGTCGTTCCGGCTCGATTATTGCAGCAACGTCACCGGCATTGATTACCTCGACCGCGAGTTCAAGGAGAAGATCAAAAACGAAGAGGGCAAAACTGAGACGATTATTCACAAGGACCCTGCCCGGATGGAGGTCGTCTACCATTTGTACTCGATGGAAAAACGCACTGGCCCGCTTGTGATGCGACAGCGCCTCGAGAGAGACAAGCCCGAGGCCCAGTCTCTCACCGCCGTCTGGCGGAGTTGCGAATTGCAGGAGCGCGAAATCTTCGATTTGTACGGCGTCAATTTCAGCGGGCACCCCGACCAGCGCCGCATCCTGATGTGGGATGAATTTGAGGGGCATCCGATGCGGAAGGATTACGTCGAGCCGTTCGATTACGAGTGGGAACCGACCCCACACGATGAGATTTTGGAAAAACATCAAAAGGGAAAGGTGATCTTTTGATTAGTTCCCTTCGCAATGTAACTGCTGAGACGGGGAAACACCCATTCGCACCGGCGTCAAACCATCGCGCTTGGCCAAGCGCAACGATCTGATTAGAAGTGACCGCCGCCGCTCCCAACTATGAGTTGATTCAGCAGGACGGGCTGGAGACCAGTCTGCTGGAGGTCTCGATGGGGCCGCATCATCCGAGTACGCACGGTGTGTTTCGGATGGACGTCAAGCTGGACGGCGAAACGGTGGTCGACCTGAAGCCTGTTTTTGGCTACCTGCACCGCAATCACGAAAAGCTCGCAGAGAACATGAGCTACCTTGCGAGTATGCCGTTCACGGACCGACTCGATTACTTCAACAGCATGACCAATAACTGGGCGTACGCACTGGCGGCGGAACAGTTAATCGAGATTGAAATTCCGGAGCGCGCCGAGTACCTGCGCGTGATTATGTCGGAACTCACCCGCTTGGTGAACCACGTCTCGCTCGTGGGCTTTTTTGTGAATGACCTCGGTGCGCTTGGCACCCCTCTGCTCTACGCCTTCCGCGAACGGGAAAAAATCCTCGACCTGTTTGAGCAGGCCAGCGGAGCGCGAATGATGTGCAATTATTTTCGCTTTGGCGGTCTACGCTGCGACGTACCCGAGGGATGGCTGGACCGCACACGCGAAGTGGTCGATCGATTTCCAAAATTTCTCGATGAATACGAGAAGTTGCTTTGTGAAAACGAGATCATCCTGAGCCGCACACAGGGGGTCGGCAATCTCTCAAAAGAACTGGCCGTCAGCGCCGGGATCACCGGCCCGATGCTCCGGGCCAGCGGCGTGAACTACGACATCCGCAAAGTGGATCGTTATGGCATCTACGACCGGTTCCAATTTCAAGTGCCGTACTCCAAAGGTGACGTCGGAGATTGTTATGACCGGTTCATGGTGCGGATGCTCGAGATGCGGGAGAGCATCAAGATTCTCAACCAAGCGCTGGACGGAATCGAGGACGGCCCAATCATGGGCAACGCCGGCAAGGTATTCAAACCGGCAAAGGCAGAGTCCTACGGCCGTGTTGAGGCACCCAAGGGCGAGCTTGGTTTTTATCTTGTTGCGGACGGCACTCCCAAGCCGTATCGATTTCGTGTCCGCCCCCCGTCGTTCATCAACCTGACCGTACTGCGAGACATGTGCATCGGACAACAAGTGGCCGATGCCGTGATCATCCTCGGCAGCATCGACATCGTACTCGGGGAGGTGGATCGATGAGTATACTCGGCAGCGGGATTTTCAAGGGCATGGCGGTGACGCTGAAAAACTTTGTCGGCTCCTACTTCGACAAGGAACGCCTGACCACCAAGGAGTATGCTTGGCGAACCGATGACAAGCTACCTGAGCGCGCCGGCGATTATCCGAAGGAGGAAGCCGAACAACTCCGCGACACCACCACGGTCACCCATTACAGCCGCAATTTCCCGATGTTGCTGCACGATAAGGGCGAGCCGATGGATACAGTCCGCTGTGTGGCCTGCCAGATTTGCGAACGTGAATGTCCTCCACAGTGTATTTACATCGAGAAGAGCAAGGACAAAAAGGAACGCGGCGGCAACAAGGCCCAGTTTTATCCGGCAACATTCGATATCGACGTATCGGTCTGCATGAGCTGCCAAATCTGCGTGGAGGTTTGTCCATTCGACGCCATTGTGATGAACAGCCAGTTCGAATTAAGCACGCCGGATCGTTTCGGTGGTCTGTTACTCCGGCGCGACGACCTGCTTAAGAGCAACGACTACTACCACAAGATTCATCCCGAGGAAGCTGCCGCCCGGGACAAGCGGATCGCCGACGAAAAAGCGGCCAAGGAGGCCAAGAAGAAAGCCGCCGAGGCTGCCAAGAAAAAGGCGGCAGAAGCGAAAGCCAAGGCCGAGGCCGAAGCCAAGGCAAAAGAAGAGGCTGAGTCCATCACAAAACCAGCCGAATCGACTGCCGATTCGCCCTCCCCTCCCCCCGCAGAACCACCGGTTGAACCCGACAGACCCAAGAAGGAAGGCGGCACTGAATGAACGCGACGGATCTCAAGGACATCCTGCTGGCCACGGTGCCATTATTGGTGATCTTTCCGTCAATGTTCGCATTGACCACTTGGGTGGAACGCAAGGCATTGGCCCGAATTCAAAACCGCATCGGCCCAAATAAGGTCGGCGTGCCACTGACTCCGTATGGGGGTAAGCTCAGTTTATTCGGGCTTGGCCAACCGGCGGCGGATGGCATCAAGATGTTGTTCAAGGAGAACATTGTCCCCACCGGGGCCGACCGGCTTTTTCATCTCCTTGCCCCGATCCTCTCGCTGATCCCGGCGATGTTGGTGCTCTGCTTTTTGCCGCTGGAATTCCCATGGCTCACCGGCGAAGAAAATTC
>CAJXAU010000140.1 GCA_913050205.1 uncultured Verrucomicrobiota bacterium | reverse complement strand
ATCCAGCCCGACGATGTCCGGATTAATCTCCGCGAGCCGGAAAAAAAGAATCTTCCCGTCCCGCTCGAATCTCTTCTCCGCACTCCCCCGAGTCGTTCGCGCGTCGACCACACCCAAGTCCAGCACCTCCCGATCCTTGACCAAGTTCGCGATGACCTCGAGGCGGTCCGGTATCGACTGTGTGGGTATCCCTTCCTGCATCGCGCGAATCTAGAAACAGGGCAATCCCTCACCAAGTATAAAATGGAATATCGCCCCGTCTGTCTGCAAACGAATCATCACCAAGCGTTTCGCAGCTCTGTTGGGCGAAAACCGGTCACCCGGCAGTATTGCCGAACGAAGCGCAACCGATTTACAACCGTGTCAACCAGCTTGCCGCACAGCCCGCGCTCAAGGCGTTTCAGGTTAGACACTGCAATCCGCACCGGAACGGCCCCGCTAAATCTGAGCCCGTCGAGATCGATCAACCAAGGTTCGCCTGCCCCGTCCACCAACACATTGGAAGCCTTGAGATCGCGGTGGACAAATCCCTCCGCGTGCATCCGCCCAATCAGCTTGGCCAAGCGCTTGGCCAAGCGGGGATCATCGTGCGCCGCGTCGGTCAGTTCCGTCGCATTCTCAACTTTTTCCATAATCAGATAGCTGCGAAGCGCCAGGCCAAGCGGCCGGTGCTCGGCCACGGCGATCACTGCCGGTGTCCGCACGTTGACCAGTTCAAGGTGGTAGCCCAGTTGAAACGCGCGCCTCGCCTTGGTTGGCCGGAAGAAATCCTTGAGCAGGTTTAACGGCTTTTTGAAATTGTACCGCTTGACCACAACGCCACCCAACTGCCCAACGGTCGAGGTGCGCCCGGCCTTGAGCAACGCCTCCCCCGTCAGCACCGCGTCCGGGGCGGCCTGCACTTGGCCAAGCGCCTCGTCCACCATCGGCTTGCGAACCCACCACTTGGTTTTGCCGTGGGTTTGTGGGCCGAATTCCCGATTGTTTTTCAGGCAGCGACGGGAGCGCACCCTCATTTTTTTTCTGCGCATACTCTCACTCAACCGGAGCAGTTCCGGTGACAGCGGCATGGGAAAATCGATGTTGAGGTAAGCCAGATCCTCGTTTTGTTTTTCGGGATCGGGTTGCTTCACAATTTGCACCCCTTTCAAGTCGGCCAAACGCAATTCCCCCGTCGCCGGATTGATGAGAATGTTGGCGGGATGTAGGTCGCCGTGCACCATGCCCAGTTCGTGGCAGCGATTCACGAATTCGATCACGCGCAGCGCATCGACTCCGTCAACCAGATGCAGCGGTTGGCCGTCAAAACCGCGCGTGATCAGGATATCCTCCTGAAGACCGGTGTTGGACCAGTTTTCACAAAAAGCAAGATGCTCCACCACCGGGATACCCAGCGCCTGCATGCACTGGGCAACGCGCCACTCCCACCGGGCCGGACATTCTTTGAACCAATATTTCTGTGGCCGTAACGGGAAAACCGAGTGCCGCGAACGCTTGACGTAATATGAATTACCATCGATCTCGTGGCGGGTGACTGACTTCGCGGGTGACTGCTTGATGACCTCGCCCTCGTCGTGAAGAAGAGATTCCATCATCGGTCGCTCCATCCCGTCAGACAGTTCCCATTTCGTTTTCATCGCTGCACGACTCGATCACACGTCACGGGGTTTGGGGCCTCTCTGCCGTGGATGGAGACGTAAAGGTTTCGGGCTTTCTGGTGGATTTTCCGAAGGACACCCTGTTTATCCTCAAGCAACTCGCGAACAGGGCAGTCCCAGTATATTTTTGAGAAACGCAGCAGGTCGTTACGGGTCAGGTCACAATCCAGCGCGGAAAACAATACGCCAGTGACATCCTTCACCCACCAACGCTTCGGCACCGAGGAACGACGCTGCATCCGGTGCAAGTCGATGAGATGCAACGTCAGCGGTTCAGTTGGCTGCCACTGGCTCCAGTCTCGATCCTTAACGAGAAAATGGCACAGGTAAAAGTCTCGATGATTCAGTCCGTTGCGATGAATCGTGCGCGCGATGGTTGCCACCTGCCGGATGAGTTCGCGCTTGAGTGCCCGACGCGTTTCGACCGGCAACCCGCTCCAGTTTTGCGTCAACTGCTCCAGCGAGATCATCCCCTCAAGCGCCTCGGTGATCACGAACGATTCCTCTTGAGCGGGCGCTTTGCCGCGAATGCCCCGGCCAACTACGTTTAGCGTGGAGACACCCAATTCCTGCAGGCGGTCGATCGCCTCCCATTCCATGCGGGCGCTCGTCACGGGGCGCTTGAATCCGAGCCAGTTTTTCAAAACCTCCCGCCAGCCGATGGCCCGGTGAATCTTGATGAAATAGTTTTTCCCTCCCCTCTCAAACTTCAGCGTTCTACGTGTCTTGACGTGACGAAACTTCTCCCCCTCACAGGCCATCAACTCGTCGAACGCAGTGTCGCCCGAAAAATGTCGGGCCAGCTCCGGTTCCAGTTTAATCCACATTGTGCCCTCCTGCCTGTGTTGTTTGAAGGATCTCTGCCAACCGCTCGATGACCACGCCATGGGCAAGCAACTGAATTGAGCTGCCACCCTCCGGCGGACACCCTTCCGGCTGGAGGTGCAGCCTCGGCGCATCAAAAAACGGGCCGGTTACCAGCGGATTGGTCGGCCCGAATAATACCGCGACCGGTGCTCCCACGGCGTTGGCAAGGTGCATGCCTCCGGTGTCATTGCCGACCACCAGATTACAGGTTGCAAGTTCCCCGGCCAATTCCATCATGTTCGTGTCGCCTGTCCTGTCGCGAATGGCCGCCTTGCTGCCTTTCAAAACCGCTTCCGAAATCTCCCGGTCTGCGTCCGTGCCAAACAATACAAACTCACAGCCGGGCACCTGCCCCGACAACCCATCAAGCATGCGACACCAGTTTTCCGCAGCCCAACATTTTTGCGGGTTATTCGATGAACCGGCGATAATTCCCACCCGATTCTGAACGCGCTCCGTTCCCTCAAGGATGAACGGGGCGGCATCCACCGAATCGATCAAGTCAAATGACTTCAGAAAATCCTCCAACAACGCAGTCTGGTGAGTCGCGTCGAGCTCGTCCTTGAATGCCCCCAGTCGGTAACCGCCGGTCAACAACGGGCGGTATCGACCCGGATAGACCATTCCCAGCCGTTTTTCTGCGCCGATAAACCACGCCTCGAGATCGCCGCGAACCGAATTGGTGAACAGCACTTGGCACTCCGGTTTGCTGCGCCGCCCCAGCGCAGACAGGGCAAACAGATTCCGGATTGCCCCCCGCTCCAGCGACACGAATTCGTCGGCCACGGGAAATAGTTCAATTAATTCCTTGAATTGGGGCTTGGCGATGAGTGTCAATTGGGTCTCCGGTTGGCGCGCCTTGATGGCTCTCAGGTGAGGGAGTGCCATGACAAAATCCCCAAGCCAATTCGGCATCCTGACCCAGATTTTTTTGAATGTTTTTTTTGAATCAATCCCCATCAACTTGAATGCTGACAGCCCGCTTTTGTCGTGGACATATTAATCATTAAACCTTCTTCGCTTGGGGACATCATTCACGGGCTGCAGTTCGCGGAATCCCTTCGAAGCGGGATTGATAACGCAAGGATCAACTGGGTGTCGAGAGAGTTATTCGCACCTCTCGTGCAGTCCTGCCGCACGGTGGATCACACCCATGTTTTCCATCGCAACGGCTCCGTCAGCAGCTTCATTCGGTTGATCCGCGAGATACGCCAAACGCACTTCGACTGGGCACTCGACCTTCAGGGACTGTTGCGCAGCGGATTGCTTTGCCGGTTCGCCCATGCAGATAACAAGGCCGGGCGCAGCGATGCCCGAGAGGGGGCCGGTTGGTTTTACAAAACCCGTGTGCCGTTGCCCGCATCCGGCCCTGATGCACACGCGCTGGATATCCTGATGGAGTTTACCCGGCTGCTTGGCCAAGCGCCGGCCGAACCACCCCCGCTGCAGTTCGATGCCAAGCTCAGCGACACCAACCGCGCTGCGCTTGGCCAAGCGGAGGCCAAGCGCATATTGATCTTCCCGGAAAGCCGACGCGCAGAAAAGGAGTGGCCTCATTTCGAGAAACTAACCGAAACACTGCTTGGCCAAGCACCGGAATTGCAACTGGTTTGGGTCGCCACGCAACCCACTGAATTAGGGTCGATCGATTCCGAACGCTTGGTGAATCTTTCCGGCCAAACCGGCATCGAGGAACTGCCCGCACTGATCGATTCCGCCGACCTCGTTGTAGCCAACGACAGTGGCCCAATGCATCTCGCCGCCGCGATGCACAAGCCAGTTGTCGCGTTATTTGGCCCGACTGATCCCCAGCGGTTCGGCCCGTGGGGACAACTGGAGAATGTCCTCATCGCTCCCGGGGCGGATCTCGCAAATCTACCGGCCGCGCAGGTCGCCGATTTCATCCTCAAGCGACTCGGCTAGTTTTAGTCGAGATCCAGCCTCAGCCTGAAATACGACTGCACACCAAACTGTTTCATCGTCACGAACGTGCGGTCCCCCACAGTCCACGGCTCGAATGGCAGTTCCCGCCAGGGGCCACCCGACACCACCGAACTGGTCTCCACCTTCAACGGCAGGCCCATCTCCGTCCAACTTAGAGTGAACGTCAGGCCGGAGGCATCGGTGCTGATGCCCAACTGAATGTCGTCCGGGTCGTAAACCAAAAAGTCAGTAACAACCCCATTGTTGGTTGGCACCAAATCCCCCTCGAACGCAGTCGCCCGAATCACGTTCGTGAATTTACCCTTGGCCAAGGGCAGCACCTCAAGTTGAAAAGCCTGCTCTGTACCCGGTTCGACCCGACCTAACTCGTAAACCAGCGTGCGGCCATCGAGCAACATACGCGTTGGCTCCGGAGTGGCGGAGAGTAGGCGCACCCCGGCCGGGAGTTGGTTGGTCACTGTCACCTGAGTGGCCACCGTGGGACCAAAGAAAACCAGATGACTGTCAATCTTCACCGCTTGGCCGGGACGATATTCCCGCTTGGCCAAGTTGGAGGTCATTTGCAAATCACCCGGAGCCGTTGCGGTGAACACCCCTTCGCTCGCCGACTCCCCGTCCGGCGTGATGATGGCGAGTGGCCCGGTCGAGGCATTCGGTGGTACACGCGCTAACAGTTCCTTGGCCGACTTACGCTCGAACTCGGCCACGCCACCGCCAAATTTCAAAAAAAGAATCTCATGAAACCCGCTGCCGCGGATCGTCACCATGGTGTTGGCCGGCCCGATCGTCGGCTCGAACGAGTCGATCCTCGGCAATACCGCGAACGAGTTTGTGCTGATCAACCTGCCTCCCGGTGCGACCAACTCTATCCCCCCCCCAAGCCAGTCGTCCCCCACGGTAAACTTCAACTTGTCATTACCTGACACCTCAAACGGCACCGACTGCCCCCCGATGGTCAGCGATGTCAGCCCGTGAAA
>CAJXAU010000139.1 GCA_913050205.1 uncultured Verrucomicrobiota bacterium | reverse complement strand
TTAACTCCGGCAGCAAGATCATGTCTCTCAACGCCGGGACAGGTCAGTTGCAGGTATTCGGCTACGGCTACGACGGGGACGTCTACTTTTCGAACACCGGCGCGATGGACTTAAAGGACAAAAAGATCACTTGGAAAATGAACGAGGTCACAATTAACAAGACGAAGTCCAAATACACCGTGACGTTCTCCTTGGAGAATCCGAATCTGTTATCCGTTCAGATGATCGATCGTGTTGTGGATGGAAAAAAACAGGAGGACTGGATCGCCAAGCTGCTTCGAAAAACAAAAAACAACGGCAAATGACCCAAGCGTCCTACCGCTTGGCCAAGCGGTGAGTTTGGAGTGCGCCGGCAAAGCGAAGCGGCGCCGGCACTTTCAAAAACCGGGTACTGAGAACTGGCTAAACCGACAAATCTCAAAAAGCGGCGTCGCGCTGCGCTCTGCCACCGCAGTCCAAAGGGCGCCTGGCTTGTCCTTACGATGAATGAGTTTGCAGTGTCAGGGCGGTGTGTCCAGATTGGTTCGCGCCTGCGGGCCACCGGAGATCAGATGATTCAAGAAAGGGGGACATAGATTTGAAAACCACAGTGATTGGTGCCGGGGCATGGGGTACGGCCCTAGCGCGGCTTGTTCACGTGGCCGATGGTGAGGTTTGCCTCTGGGGGCGAGACGCCGATGCCCTGACCAAGCTGGCCTCCACCGGACGTAACGAGCGCTATCTGTCCGGGGTTGAACTGCCGGCCGGCATCCCAGTCGAGCCGGAGTTGGACGCGGCAATTGATGGGGCGGGGTGCGTTGTGCTGGCGCTGCCGTCGGTTGCGTTTCGCGGTGTGAGCGAGCGCTTGGCCAAGTTTGACGGCGTGGCAGCCAGCGTGACCAAGGGGATTGAGTTCAACACCGGCCTGACGATGGGCGGTGTCCTCGGTGAGACGATGCCCTTGGCCAAGGTGGTGGCGTTGTCCGGACCGACGCTGGCCGAGGAGGTTTGCCGCGACATGCCCACTGCGGCTGTGGCGGCCAGCGATTCCGACGAGGCGGCTGCGACGGTGCAGCAAATTTTTCATCGGCCCACGTTTCGCGTGTACACAAGTGGGGACCCGATCGGCGTGGAGTTGGGTGGTGCACTAAAAAACGTCATTGCGATCGCTGCGGGGGCATCGGCCGGGCTGGGATTTGGCGACAACTCCAAGGCGGCATTGGTGACCCGTGCCATCGCGGAAATTCGCCGGCTCGGCGTGGCCTGCGGAGCCAGGGCGGAGACCTTCGCAGGGTTGGGTGGATTGGGAGACCTGACGGTCACCTGTTTTTCAAGCTTGAGCCGGAATTACCAGTTTGGCCTGCGGATCGGCGCAGGCGAAAAACCGCAGGACATCCTCGCGGACTCCGCCTCGGCGGTGGAGGGCTACCCGACCGCGCGTTCCGCGTGGAACCTCGCGCAGTCACGCAACGTCGACACCCCGATAATAGACGAAGTGTACGCCATGCTACACGAAGGCAAGGATCTCCGGCAGGCACTGCTCGACCTAACCACCCGAGTCAGCAAGGCGGAGGATTAGGCCAAGCGCTTGGCCAAGCGGTGGGGTCAGAGCCAGCGTGTCCGGTTTTGTTTGCGGACGAGGGCGTCGGCCTCGGGGATGCCCTTGGCTTTCATTGTCTCGCCGTCCCACTTTAGGTTTTGTTGCAGCTTGAGTGCGACGATGCCGGACAGCCCGATCTCGGTGAGATGTCCACCGATCTCGAACGGCGCGAACGTCTTGCCGCCGTCAAGGATCGCATCGGTCCATTCCCGGAAATGCCCGTTCGCACGCGGTAGGGTTTGGGCGATTTTTTTTGCTTCACTGTGGTTGCCTGCGCCGACGAATTTTTTCTCGTCGTTCAACTTGACGTAGCACTGGGAATTCCACAGGCCGGAGGAGAGCAGGCCGTTCTCCGCCTCGACCACCGCACCCACGCGGGGGACGCTGCCGAAGGTGCCGATCATGGCATCGGTGATGTGACTGGGCGGCATGTCCACGCCGCCGGTGTAGTAGATCAGGTTCACTGCGGCGCGTTTACCCTCTGCCGGAAAATGGAACGTGTGTGTCACGGCCTTGGCGTAGGTCTCGAAACCGGCCTTCTCCACCTTGCTGATGCGGACTTCGCCCGGGTACTTCAGGTTGAGCGCGCGCACCGGCATGTTGAACGAGTGGCAGCAAAAGTCGCCGACGGAGCCGTTGCCGAAGTCGTACCAGCCGCGCCACTTGCCCGGGTGATAGACGCCTGCCTTGTACGGACGCAGCGGCGACGGGCCGCACCAAAAATCCCAGTTCATTCCCTTGGGCACTGTGTCTTCGCCGGCCGGTCGGGCGCCGCCGTTGGGCCAACCGTGTGCCGGGTGCCAAACGTGCACGTTGGAAACCTGGCCAAGCAGGCCAGCCTGAATCAACTCAATGCTGCGGCGCAGGTTGGGCGAGGCACTGCCTTGATTACCAGTCTGCGTGACGACTTTCGCCGTGCGGGAGAGGTTTCGCAGATCGCGCGACTCGGCCACAGTGTGGGTCAGCGGTTTTTCGCAGAAAACATGTTTGCCGGCCTTCATGGCGGCAGTGCAGATCGGGGCATGCCAGTGATCCGGCGTGCCGATCACCACGGCGTCGAGCGACTTTTCGTTCTCCAACATCTGCCGGTAATCCATGTAGGCATTGATGTTGCCGGCTTTGTCCTTGTGTCGGTTGCGCGAGCGGTCGGTCTGGTTAGGATCGACGTCACAAAACGCGACGACGTTGTGGCCAAGCTGCAGGGTGTTCCGGACGTGTCCCTGAATCTGGCCGCCCATGCCGACGAAGCCGATGTTGAGTTTCTTGCCTGCCCCGAAAACGGAACGGGGGAGGATGGTGGGTGCGACTGCGGTGGCCGCGAGAAAAGTCCTGCGTTTCATGGTTTGTGCTGACATAAAAAATGAAATTGCTCGGCCGGCTTCTGTCACAAAACCCCCGCGCTGAAAAGCCCAAACCAAGCGCCCGCGCCGGACGGGGTCAGTGAGGCTTGGGCTTGGCTTCGGTGGCGGGTTGTTTTTCGTTGCCGGGGATGAGGACACACTTGGCGTTTTTGCAGGCCTCCCCGCTTTTCTTTTCGGTCATGTCGCAGCAGTCCTTCATGCCGCAGCAGGGATCGCCCTCTCAGCAGGCGTGCGCGACGATTCCGTGCTGGTTCAGCCGCTTGGCGGTCTGTTGCTCGGGTTCTTCTTGGGCACAACCGATAAACAGTGCCACTGTAATGGCGAAAAGAGTATTTCTCAAAATCAT
The DNA here is from genome assembly GCA_913050205.1 of uncultured Verrucomicrobiota bacterium. Classification (GTDB taxonomy): domain Bacteria; phylum Verrucomicrobiota; class Verrucomicrobiia; order Limisphaerales; family UBA1096; genus UBA1096. The sequence continues at coordinate 2,247 of CAJXAU010000139.1, read as the reverse complement.
GTTTGATTAACGCGTTACACAGACTGGGTTAGATTGTCTTCGAATTACTATCTTGTGTCGATCGTGTGATCAGATTTTTTGAACTGGGGATTGCCAACCGTTCTTAGCAGCACACTCATTCCTCTAATTTTGAATTCAACCAATTCCATCGAGTTTTTGTCATAGGAAACGGATATTCTTTCATTGGTCCCCCTGACTTTCCCAGCGCAAACAATCACACTTCCGTTTCCAGTTGTTTCCCAGTTTCCAAACACAGGTGACATTCCTTCTGATGGTGCGAGTACAAAAGAACCATCTGAGTTGACTTCCAAATAGAATTTGTCTCCATCCATTTCCCACTCGTAGGTCTGTGAAGAGTCTGAGAGGGCAAATGTCACCACACCCATGATCAGGATACAGGCGAGTCCCACAGCTGCGATGATGGGCAGACGCGACTTGCCTTTCTTATCGTTGACTTTTTTCGTTGGTGTTGTCGCCGATACTTTAGGTGATGAACGTTTGGGAGGGGGAGCAGGAGAGGGCGCTGGTTCGAGTGTCGGCGGAGCGGGTACGTTTAATTTACCGTTGCAGGCGGGGCACTCGATCGTCTGGTTTGCGAGTTCCTCGGGCGCGTCCAAATGCTGGCCACAACTGGGGCAGGAGATTTTCATCGCGTCCACGATTGGAGACCCTGCAAAACTTTTTTATCAATTATTTTTTTTATCAAAAATGTGCCGCGTTCTTGTTCACTGCCTAACCCAGCGGGTGGCTTGGGCGACGCTCCACTGGAATTTGCGGGCGTGTTCGCGGATGAGGAACGGGAGGTCCGTTGTGGCATCGAGAGCGAAATCGGGGGAAAGAATTTCCCGGAGGCTGTCGAGCGTTCGCGCTTGGCCAAGCGCTTGGCTACCGCCGAGCCACTTGGCCTTGGGGGTGTATTCCTCGAGCCAGGTGCAGGGGGTGGCGATGATCAATTGGCCGCCTGTCGGGAGAAGCCCGGGCAGTTGCTCAAGGCACTTGGCCGGGCAGGGGAGGCGGTCGATGAGATTGGCCATCAGCACGATGTCAAATTGGCCAAGGCCATCCCGCAAAAACGTGGCGTCGCCCTGTTCGAAGCGGACGCGCGTGCGATCCACCTCGGAAGGCACTTCGGCGACGGCCGCCTGGCCAAGCTCGCCCTCGATGGCAAACGAGTAGTCGAGCCGGCCATCGCGCTGGAGTTGCCCGGCGGCGGTGATGAAACTCTCGGAAAGATCGACGCCGATGACCTCGGTGCAATGTCGGGCGAGTTCGAAGGTCGAGCGGCCCACGGCGCAGCCGAGGTCGAGCCCCCGGGCGTTAGCCGGGATGCGGCCGGTATCGACGCACTCCGTGGCGCAGCGCACCGGGTAGTCGAGCGCGTCCGTTGGTCCGAACGCCCACGGCAGCACCTCGTCCGGTTTGCCGTAGTGGAACAGCAGATACTCGGAGAGCGCCTTGTCCGTCTCGTAAAAACCGTCGGGCATCAAATGGAATCGAGGTAGGCGAGAAGGTCGGCCAACTGTTCCGGAGTCAACCCGGCGACGAGGCCGGGCGGCATGGAGGAGGCCGGGATCTTCTCGCGTTTTTTGATCTGCTTGGCCGGTAGTTCGGCGGCGACTCCTGCGGCATTGCGGATGCTGATCGTGTCCGCGCTCTCCAGCGTGACAAAGCCGAGGTGCACCGAGTTGTCCTCGAGAGTGAACGAGTAGGTATCGAAGCCCTGCGCGACGATGGCGTTGGGGTTGAGGATGGACTGGATCAGCTCGCGGGTCTTGTAGCGTTTGCCGATGTCGGCGAGGTGAGGGCCCTTGGGCGTCTGGCCGTCGCGGGTGGTGTGGCAAACGATGCAGGCTTGGCTGGTGAACAATTTTTCGCCGCGCTTGGCATTGCCCTTGGCCTTGATGGCACGCTCGGTGGCGACTTTTTCGCCGAGGGTGGCGATCCAAGTTTTCGGGTCACCGGTCGGTTGCGGGATGCGGATCGGGCCGTTGGCAGTGTCGGTGTTGGCGATCGTCCGACCGGTGGGCAGGCCGTCAATCTTGACCTTGTGCCGGGCGAGGACGGCTTTGACGAGATCAATCGTTTCCCTTGGCGCTTGGCCAAGCGCGGCCTTGAGGCCGGACTCGATCTTGTCGCTGCCGCTCCACTTGGCCCGGTCGAAGTATGGCCCGCTGGTGTCCGGCCGGGTGCCCCACCAGCCCTGTGTGTAGTCGCCCTCGCGATGGTACAGCCGAACGAGCGTGGCGA
>CAJXAU010000138.1 GCA_913050205.1 uncultured Verrucomicrobiota bacterium | reverse complement strand
CGTCATTCACGCGTCACCCCATCGCCAACACCAAGCCACTTGTAGGAGGTTAACTCCTCCAGTCCCATTGGGCCTCGAGCACCGATTTTATCCGTGCTGATACCAATTTCCGCACCCATGCCGAATTGCCCGCCGTCGGTGAAGCGCGTCGAGGCATTCCAAAAAATTGTCGAGGCATCCACCTCGGTTTGAAACCGTTTGGCTGCGACCGCGTCGCCGGTCACGATCGCCTCGGTATGGCCCGATCCATGATTATTGATGTGGTCGATCGCCTCGCTTAAGTCCGATACGGTCTTAATCGAGAGGATCAGGTCGAGATACTCCTCATCCCAATCCGTTTCAGTGGCTTTGGTAACCGCGATGTTATTCTCTGCAAGTATGTCAATTGTTGACTGATCACCTCGCAACTCGACTCCCGCTTTTGCCAAGCGCTCGGCGAGAGGCGGTAGTACACGGTCAGCGATTGACTTGTTGACAAGTACTGTTTCCGCCGCATTGCAAACGCCGGGCCGATGCACCTTTGAGTTGAAAGCGATTTCTTCAGCCATGGCTGTGTCTGCTTTGGAATCGATGTATACGTGACAGATACCTTTGTAATGTTTGATCACTGGCACCTGCGAGCACTCGGCAACGGCGCGAATTAAATTTTCTCCGCCCCGAGGGATGCAGAGATCGACATATTTCGTCAGCGAAAGCAGTTCCGGGATCGCGGCGCGGTCGGTTGTCGGAACAACCTGAATGGCGTCTTCAGGAAAATCGGGATCAACAGCCATTGCTGCCTGGACCATCGTCTGGGCGATGATTTGGTTGGAGTGAAGCGCCTCCTTCCCGCCGCGAAGGATCGTGGTGTTGCCGGATTTAAAGCAAAGCCCGGCAGCATCGGCAGTCACGTTGGGACGCGATTCGTAAATGATTACAATCACTCCGATGGGGGAGGCGACTTTGCTGAGTGTCAGTCCATTTGGGCGGGTGCGTTGATCGAGCACGCGGCCAACCGGGTCCGGCAATTCGGCGACTTCCCTGAGGCCGGTCGCCATCCCTGCGATCCGTGTGTCATCAAGCAACAGTCGGTCGAGCAGAGCCTTGGACAAACCCATTTCCTGCCCGGCCACCATATCCTTGGCGTTTTCAGATTGGATCACTTCAGCATTGGCCTCAATGGCGTCAGCCATCGCGAGCAGACATTTGTTCTTGTCCTGCTCGCTCATGGCAGTCAGACGGCGTGAGGCCAAGCGGGCGCGCTTGGCCAAGCCAATCATTTGCTCCTTCAATCTCATGCGGGGCAAACTTACCGTCAGGTCAGGCGCATTCAAAATCATTTCCCGCTTGGCCAAGCGCATTTTTCTTGGAGAGGCAATCCATTCTATTATAAAAGGTCTGTCCGCTTTGGCCGCGCTTCATGGATGATCTGATAAAACTGGAAAGGAACGTACGATCCACCTACGCCACGACTCTTTCCCTGTTGGCCAGTCGCTATCATTACCACATACCGATAAGCGAGCGCGACGTGCCTGGGTTGCCCCGTGTGCTTTTCCTCGGCAACCATTCGTCAGGGAAATCGTCCTTCATCAACCACATCGCGGGAACGGAGATTCAACACTCCGGTCTCGCTCCGACGGATGATGGATTCACCTTAATCACTCATGGCGAGACCGAAGAAACCCTCGACGGGCAAACCGTCGTCACTCATCCGGACCTCGATTATCAGGACATGGCTGACCTTGGCCCGGAATTTCTGGCGAAGCTGCAATATAAGACTTATCCGGCTGAAATCCTGCGGCACCTTACTTTGATCGATAGCCCGGGGATGATCGACTCAGCCAGCGGCAGCCAATTGCGTGGTTATGACTTTCGGGAGTGCGTGCGCCGGTTTTCTGAGAGTGCCGACCTAATTCTATTCTTTTTTGATCCGGACAAACCTGGAACCACCGGTGAGGCTATTTCAATCTTCACTGAGCAACTCGTCGGACTGGACCACAAGCTTTTGATTATCCTGAACAAGGTGGATCTATTCGATCATATCCGGGACTTCGCTCGCACTTATGGGACGCTTTGCTGGAACCTCTCCAAGACCATCCCGACAAAGGACACTCCAAGAATCTACACCACCTACATTCCAGATATTGCGACCGGGGAGGCCGACCAAAAAAACACCATACCGCTGGGAGACTTTGATGCTTCGCGTGAGGAGATCATTGCGGAAATCAAGCGAGCCCCCGCTCGCCGGGCGGATAATCTTGTTAGTGGTCTGCTCATACAGGCCAAGCGCTTGGCCGTGCACTCCGCCGTTTGCCTCGAGGCTGCCTCGGCCTACAATCACCTAACGAACAAAATCAGGTTGGGTATCTGCTTTTCACTGTTATTGGTCGGTGGTGCATCTTGGCTCACACGAACATGGTGGTTTAATGACGAGTGGCGTGTAGCCTTCAGTGAACGCAACTGGCAGGCGCTGACCACCCCGGGCATTGTCGTTGGTTCAGCTGTAGCGATAAGTGTCCTGATTGCGTTAATCATGTCCTACGCACTTCGAAAATTAAGGCGTTCCATCATCAGCGAAGAGGGGTTGGATGTATTCTTCAAGCGTGCCTACAAAAACGAATTTTCGATTCGCAAGCGCGCCGATCTTTATTCCATTTGGGACGCAGTTAAACCGGGCATCTTAGGCGTAGTCCGGGCGCATGGATTGAGAAGCCTTTCAACGTCTTCCTCATCCAGAAAGCTTTTAAAAAAATTAGAACAATCAATAGAAAAAGAAATTCCGTCTCTTCGAAGGAAAATCGATTTCACATCATCATTTTTGTCTAATGACGTTCAACCGGACGTTGAGCATGATGAACAGCCGCCGAAAGATTCGGTTTCGTTGGATGAAACTCCTGCCCCTCCAGTCCGGGAGGAAGAAGACCGTTCAGCGAAGTCTTAATTTGCTTCTTTTCGATAGTTTTTAACAGTTTATCCACAATTCCGCCTCAAACTTAAGCCGGGAACTGTAACGATACAGAATCTGATTAGGGGCTGGGTTGGGGCTTATTGATCAATTATTTGCCGATTTTTTGTTGACTTACGAGGCGGCTTATTCATTGTTGGGCCAACTCTGAGTGAGTTTTTATCCTCAGTTCCTCCTGGCCCAGTGACGGACAAGCCGAACCGTCGCTGGGCTTCCTCTTTTTAAAGACTTGTTTCTTGCAAATATCTGCAATTCATCGAACTCTCTCGCCGCTCAAAAATGAAAAGTCACACGATAAAGAGCGTTGTCATAGTTGGAGTCCTGTTCTGCTTGTCGATCAATGTTAAGGGTGCAGATTTCGAACGAACGAAGGATGTCATTTACGGCCGAAAACATGGAGTCGCTCTGACGATGGATGTCATCACTCCAAACAAACCAAACAATCGGGGAGTTATATTTGCTGTCAGTGGCGGGTGGTTCAGTTCTCATGAGAATATTGACAAGGTAATCGATAGAGGCACTTTTTTGGAATTGCTAAAGCGCGGATACACTGTGTTTGCGGTGGTTCACGGGAGTCAGCCCAAGTTTACAGTGCCAGAGATTCGTGAGGACATGCACCGGGCGGTTCGTTTTATTCGTCATCATGCCGGGCGTTACAAGATTGACCCTGACAGCATTGGGATGTTTGGGGGATCCGCCGGTGGGCACTTGACGTTGTTGCAGGGGACGGATGGTCAGGACGGGGATCCATCGGCGAAGGATCCGATCGAGCGTGAGTCCAGTGCTGTTCAGGCGATCGTGTCGTATTTTCCTCCCACCGACTTTTTAAACTATGGTGAGGAGGGCCAACATTTTGACAAGTTGGTTCGTCAGGTGATGTTTGGCAAAAACCCGTTTTTGGCTGCGTTAGATTTTCGAGAATTCGACAAGGGGAAGCAGTTGATTGTCAAGATTGAGGATAAGGCCGAGGTAAATCGAATGCTCAAGGACGTTTCCCCAATTACGCATGTGAACAAGGGAGATGCGCCTGCGCTGCTCATCCATGGCGATGCGGATTTGTTGGTGCCCATTCAGCAATCCCGACTTATTCTGAAAAAATTTAAACAAGCCGGTGTTGAGGCGAAGCTGATTACCATGCCCGGAAAAAATCACGGATGGAAAGCTGAGCCGGATGAAATCAGGCAGTTCGGGGATTGGTTCGACAAGCATCTTCTTGGGGAGAAATAGATTGTGAGGCAATTGGGAAAACAAAAAGTCCGAATCGGAGCCTTGATCGCACTATGCTTGGCTCCAGCGCTTGGCCAAGCGGAGGATTGGCCGCAGTGGCTTGGACCGGAACGTGACGCAATTTGGCGGGAGACAGGCATCATCGACAAGTTCCCGGCCAAGGGCCCGTCGTTACGCTGGAAGTCGTCGCTTGGCGGAGGCTACTCCGGGCCATCGGTGGCTAAGGGGAAGGTCTACGTGATGGATCGCTTGGCCAAGCCGGTCGACCCAGGGAAGGCCAAGTTCCTGCACGACGGGCCGCCGCCGGGAAACATAAACTTCGTTCGCAAACTTTTACCCGGTACGGAGCGTGTCGTTTGTTTGGACGAAAAGGACGGCAGCGTCATCTGGGTTCACGATTGGGAATGCGATTACACAACTGTCGCAGCATACGCAATCGGCCCGCGAGTCACTCCCACGGTCGATGGCGATCGAGTTTTTGCACTGGGGGCGGAAGGGCATCTGTTCTGTCTTGATGCAAAAAACGGTGATGTCTTATGGGGGCGAGATTTTAAAAAGGATTATGGATTGAAAATACCGGAGTGGGGCACCTCCTCACATCCGTTGGTGGATGGCGATCAGTTGATCTGCGTCGTGGGCGGAAAAGATTCAACCGTCGTCTCATTCGACAAAAAGACCGGCACTGAAAAATGGCGGGCGTTGAATGCGAGTCAGCCCGGGTATTGTCCGCCCGTCATTCACGAGATCAGAGGGAAACGGCAGTTGCTGATTTGGCATAGCGATGGGATTGAGTCATTGAATCCGTCCAATGGTGATGTTTACTGGTCTGTGCCGATTAAGCCAACTTACGCCATGTCGATCGGCCAACCGGTCGTCTCGGGGAACAGGGTGTTCATTATGAGTTTCAACCGGGTTTCAGCCTGTATCGAGATTTCGGATGATGGCAATTCGGCCAAGGTCGCCTGGAAAGGAACAACCCGAAGGGGGATCGCCGGTGTTCACAATACGGCACTCATCGTTGACGGGCATATTTATGGCTGCGGTCCCGGTGGCAAATATATCTGTGCGCGACTGTCGGACGGGGAACAACTCTGGAATACTTTTGCCGCATCAGGCGGGGAGCGCCCTGTCAGTTGGGGGAATGTGTTCACAGTGAAGCAGGGCGATCGATATTTTTTGGCAAATGATCTGGGGGAGTTGATCATCGCCAACCTGCGGCCAAGCGGATACGAGGAAGTCAGCCGGGCCAAGCTCATTGAACCCACGCACAAAGTTAGCGGGAGAATGCTCGTCTGGTCCCACCCGGCGTTTGCCAATCGCAGTGTCTATCTCCGAAACGACCGCGAGATTCGGTGTTACGACTTGGCCAAGCGGGAGAACTAAACCGAACGCTTGG
>CAJXAU010000137.1 GCA_913050205.1 uncultured Verrucomicrobiota bacterium | reverse complement strand
ATCGAAATCCCGAATGCTGATTGTGCTGTCCGCCGTGTGGCTGGCAGCTTGGTTATCGTCCGCCGAGCCGGGCTGGGCGGATGAGGAAAAATCATTCGGCTTGGCCAAGCGGGAGGTCTGGGAGAATAAGAGGCTCATCGGAACCCCGGAGCCGCCACCGCCTTTTCGTGCCGTGCCGGCGTACACCAATCAGGTGTGGCGTTCGCCGATGTTCCTCGCCGCCGAGCCTCAGTCTTCGAGGCTCTTCGCCCTGCTCCATCACGGCGGCGGCAAGCCGACTCAACTGGTTGCGTTCGAAGATCATCCCGAGGTCAAGGAGCGCGAGGTGCTGCTCGAGCTGCCGGGACGGAATGTCTATTCGTTTTGCTTTGATCCCGACTACACCGAGAACGGTTTTCTTTACCTGTTCAGTAATCTGAGCATGGAGGCTTTTGACGGTAAAAAAGCCAATCGCGTTTCGCGAGTCATGCTGCCTCGTGGCACGACGGAGATTGATCTGGCCACAGAACACTCGATCATCGAGTGGCGTTCTGGCGGGCACGACGGCGGGGGCATCGCCTTCGGGTTGGATGGCATGCTGTACATCTCAACCGGCGACGGCACGAGCGACTCGGACAACTGGGTTTCCGGCCAAACGCTGGACGACCTCCTCGGCGGCGTGCTGCGCATCGACATTAGCGAAACGAGCGAGGATGAGCCGTATCGAATCCCCGCTGACAATCCGTTCATCGATCTCCCCGACGCGCGAGGCGAGTTGTATGCCTACGGCCTGCGCAACCCATGGCGACTGGCCGTGGATGCTTTGACCGGTCACGTCTGGGTGGGCAACAACGGGCAGGATTTGTGGGAGACCGTGCACCTCGTTCGCGCAGGGGAAAACTATGGCTGGAGCGTCTACGAGGGCAGCCATCCGTTTTACCAAAACCGCAGGATGGGGCCACATCCATTAACCCTGCCCACCGCCGAGCACCCGCACTCCGAGGCACGATCGATCACCGGAGGCGTCGTTTACTATGGGCTGAAGTGGAGTGAGCTTCGCGGTCACTACATTTACGGCGACTACGGCACCGGCAAAATCTGGAGCATCAAGCACGATGGCGAAAAGCAATTGGCTCTGCGGGAAATCGCCGACACGCCGTTGGCCATCACCGGATTCGCCACGACACACTCCGGCGAACTACTCATCGTCGATCACGCAAGTGGTTTTTATCGACTGGAACGCCAGCCCCGCACCCGCCCCGCTGCCCCTTTCCCGCAACGCCTCAGCGAGACCGGGCTGTTTGCGGATACGAAAACGCACAAAATGCGCCCGGGCGTACTGGCCTACTCGGTGATCGCATCCGGCTGGAATGACGGGGCAACCACCGAACGCTGGATGGCTGTGCCGGGTGCGGAAAAAGTCGGCTTCAACCAAAACGGGGCATGGGGCTTTCCCAACGGCACGGCACTCGTCCAGACGCTGACCGTGCAAAAAGAAAACTCGCTTGGCCTTGCCGAACCGTTCCGCATCGAGACCCGCATCATGCTCCGGCAGCAAAACGAATGGGCCGGGTATTCCTACAAATGGAATGAGGCTCAGACTAATGCCGAGTTGGTGGCCAAGGGCGGAGAACGGTCCACGCTCAGAGTCGCCGACAAAAACACCCCAGGCGGTTTCCGCCGACACGACTGGGTGTTCCCCAGCCGGGCCGACTGCATGACCTGCCACAGCCGGGCTGCCGGGTTTGTTCTCGGCCTGACCGGTCTCAACACGGATCGGACCCACGACTTTTCCGGCGTGAGCGACAATCAACTCCGCACCTTTTCGCACATCGGTCTTTTTAACAAAGCCTACAAGCGTCCAGACAGGACTACGCGATCGCTGGTTGATCCCTACGATACGGAGGCCGACCTCGAGCAACGTGCGCGCTCCTATCTGCACATCAACTGTTCCGGCTGCCACATCCAAGCCGGCGGCGGCAACTCGAAGATGAAACTAAACCTCGGCACGGCGAACGGCCAGATGAGCCTAATCGGCGTCCGACCGCAGCACGACACGTTCGGCATCCAAAACGCCATGCTGGTCTCCCCCGGTGCTCCGGATCAATCCGTGCTGCTCAGTCGCCTTGGCCGCCGAGGGCGCGGCCAAATGCCGCCGCTCGTCAGCGGCGCTGTCGATGACGCCGCCGTGGCCCTCTTTCGCGAATGGATCAGCGGCATGCAGCCAAGCGCAGTGTTCGTGAAAAACTGGAAACCGACAGACTTCAAAACCGTTCTCGAGATCGAGCGTGAGCCAGACAACCTCACCCGTGGCCGTAGCGCTTACAACAAAGTTGGGTGTGCCCAGTGTCATCGGCTGGACGGGGTCGGCGGCAGCGTCGGCCCTGACCTGACCGGCTTGGCCAAGCGCATGAATCCGGGGGAAGTGCTCGAGTCCATACTTGAGCCCTCGCGCACCATCCCCGAGGCGTACGTTCTGCAACAGTTCAACATGAGCGATGGGGAGGTGCACCTTGGCCAAGTGCAGGAGGAAACTGGCGCCGTAGTCGTGCTTCGCAGTCTTACCGCCACCGGCGCGCCGTTGCGCTTGGCCAAGGCGCTCATCGTCAGTCGCAAAAAACTCAATGTCTCCAACATGCCGCCGGGCACCGTCAACACGCTTGAAAAACAGCAAATCCTCGACCTCATCGCCTACTTAACCCGGAATTAACCCTCTTGTTCCAGCCGGAATAAACTTGAAAAAACCGTCTCATTGCGGCGTTTTTGGGTGGTTGAATCGGGTACTTTACAGACTGTTTTTTCTGTTTGGTTTGGCCTGCCTTCCGGCGGCAATGGCCGCACCGGTTTCATATCAAAATCAAGTCATGGCGGTGCTGGCCAAGGCCGGGTGCAACATGGGTACCTGCCACGGCAACGCGAATGGAAAAGGCGGCTTAAAAATCAGCCTGCGTGGCGAATCACCCGCCGAGGATTGGAAAGTCATCACCCGCAACGAACTGGGCCGGCGCCTCAACCTCATCGAACCGGACGAGAGCCTTCTCCTCAAGAAAGCCACCGCTCAAATCCCGCACGAAGGGCGACGGAGATTCGAAATCGATTCGTGGGAGTACCGCACTCTGCAACGCTGGATTGCTGAAGGTGCAAAAAACGATGTCGGCCAAGCGCCCAAGCTAACTGCGTTGGAGGTTGCCCCGACCAAACGCACGCTCTACGCCCCAGACAACCAAATCCAAATCACTGCCAAGGCCCGCTTCGCCGACGGCAGCGAACGCGACGTCACGTCGCAGGCGGTCTACGAGCCGTCCAACAATCTGCTCGAAGTCTCGCCGCTTGGCCTAGTGACATTCAACAAGCCGGGGGAAACCACCATACTCGTCCGTTTTTTGAATCGGCAGGAGCCGGTACGGCTGGCCTTTGTGCCGAAGCGGCCCGGCTTCGCATGGAACCCTCCCACCACCCATGGCATGATTGACGCGATGATCTTCGGCAAACTGCAAAAGCTGCGGATCAACCCCTCTCCCGTTGCGAATGACACCGTCTATATGCGGCGTGTTTATCTGGACTTGATTGGCCTGCTGCCGACGGAAAACGAGGCGCGCGAGTTCGTGACCGACACCGATCCGGCCAAGCGCAAAAAACTGGTAAACCGACTGATGGAGCGGGAGGAGTTCGCTGAGTTTTGGGCACTCAAGTGGGCCGACCTGCTGAACGTAGAGGTGCGGACGCTCGATCCCAAGGGCGTGCAACTATTCCACGGTTGGATTCGCGATCGCATCGCTGACAACACCCCGATGGATGAATTCGCCCGGTCGATCATTTCCGCCCGCGGCAGCACATACACCAACCCACCGGCAAATTATTTTCGTGCGATCCGCAAACCGCAGGAGTTGGCCGAGGCCACCGCGCAGGTTTTCCTTGGGCGGCGGTTGCAATGCGCGCAGTGCCACAATCATCCGTTCGACCGCTGGACGCAGGGCGACTATTACGACTGGGCCAGCGCGTTTGCGAAGATTGACTACAAGCTGTTGAAAAACATCCGCAAGGACGGTCTGGATAAACATGAGTTCAACGGCGAACAGGTCGTCTTCATGAAAACGAGCGGCAGCGTAAAGAATCCAAAAACCGGCGAAGCCGCAGCAGCACGTTTTCTCTCTGCGGAGCAACCAGTGGCCAAGGGCAACGATTCGTTGCAAGAGATGGCCAAGTGGATGACCGCGCCAGAGAATCCGTTTTTCGCCCGCGCCCAGGTCAATCGAATTTGGTTCCACCTCATGGGACGCGGATTGGTAAATCCGATCGATGATTTCCGCCCGACCAATCCGGCCACACATCCGGAACTACTCGACCTCTTGGCCACCGAATTCATTCGCAGCGGCTACGACCTCCGGCACATGGTTCGCCTAATCATCGACTCGGCATCGTATCAACTTGCCTCCACACCCAACGCCACGAACGCTGAAGACGAGATCAACTACTCCCATGCGATACCCCGGCGCTTGACCGCCGAACAGTTGCTCGACACGCAGGCTCAGGTGGCCGACGCGCCACTCCCCATCCGTGATCACCCTCCCGGTACGCGCGTTGTGCAGGTGGCCAACACAATCAAGGAAAAACGACGGCGCAGCAAAAACGACATTGTCGATGTCGTGCTGGAGGCGTTCGGCAAACCACAAAGGCTGCTCAACTGTGAATGCGAACGCTCCGACGAGACTACTCTCGCGCAGGCGTTCCAGATGATCAGTGGCCCGGTGTTGAATGGGCTGTTGACCGACAAAACCAACCGGCTCGAGCGCTTGGCCAAGGCCGATCAACCGGCGCAACAAACATTGGAGTCGCTTTACTGGACTGCCCTCTCGCGCCCCCCCACGGCCAGCGAACTAGAGGCCGGTCTGCAGCACTTGGCCAAGGCCGAGACCCCCGAGGCCAAGCGCCATCAACTGGAAGACATCGCCTGGGCATTGATGAACTCGAAGGAATTTATTTTGCGCCAATAGCTCCATGAACCCCTTTCATCCCCTCAACCGACGTAGCGCGCTTCGCGTGGGCGGACTTGGCCTGCTTGGCCTGAACATGCGCAAACTCTTCGCCGCCGAAGAGGCCAAGCGTAAAATTGCGCCCAAGGCCAAGTCGGTCGTATTCCTTTTTCAATGGGGCGGCCCGAGCCAGCTTGACATGTTCGACATGAAGCCGGACGCGCCGGACGGGATTCGCTCACCTCACAAGTGGATCGACACCAATCTGCCCGGAGTCATCACCAACGAACACATGCCGGCGGTGGCCAAGATCATGAACAAGGTAACGCTCGTCCGAAGCGTTCACCACACCATGAAAAACCACAACTCTGCCGGCTACTATGCCCTGTCCGGCAGCGCACCGGACTTTGACGACCAGCGCCTGCGCGACACAAAGGAGATGTACCCAGCCTACGGCTCGGTGGTGGATCACCTCTCCCCCTCCAGCGGCAACATGCCGACCTTCGTCGCGTACCCGTACATCATGCGCGACGGCTCCGCGCCCCCGGGCCAACACGCCAGCTTTCTCGGCAAGGCCCACGATCCGTTCCTGTTCACGAACGATCCCAGCTCAAAAAACTTTGCCCTGCCGGAATTGAGTCTGCCG
>CAJXAU010000136.1 GCA_913050205.1 uncultured Verrucomicrobiota bacterium | reverse complement strand
CGGCCATCTTGAGCAGAAACTCGATGTTGTTGTCGGTCTGCTTGAGCTTGTTGAGGAGCAGATCCATCGCCTCGACAGGCGGAACCCCGGTGAGGGCGCGTCGGAGGTTGACGATGCGCGGCAGTTCCTGCTCGTGGTAAAGCAGTTCCTCTTTTCGCGTGCCGGACAACTCGACGTTGATGGACGGGAAAATGCGACGATCGACGAGAGACCGGTCGAGGTGCACCTCCATGTTGCCGGTACCCTTGAACTCTTCAAAAATAACCTCGTCCATGCGTGAACCGGTATCGACCAATGCTGTGGCACAGATGGTGAGTGAACCGCCCTCCTCGACGTTTCGGGCAGCACCGAAGAAGCGCTTGGGCTTGTGCAGGGCGTTAGCGTCCACACCGCCGGAGAGAATCTTGCCGGAATGGGGCTGAACGGTGTTGTAGGCGCGGGCCAGACGGGTGATGGAGTCGAGCAGGATCATCACGTCCTTCTTGTGTTCGACCATGCGCTTGGCCTTCTCAATGACCATCTCGGCCACCTGCACGTGGCGCTCGGGTGGTTCGTCAAAAGTGGAACTGATTACCTCGGCTGCATCGCAGTTGCGGATCATGTCGGTGACCTCCTCCGGGCGCTCGTCGATTAGCAGGATGAAGAGATACACCTCCGGGTTATTCTTGATGATCGCGTTGGCGAGGTTTTGCATGAGCACCGTTTTACCGGTACGTGGCGGGGCCACGATGAGTCCGCGGGTGCCTTTGCCGATCGGGCAGACGAGATCCATCACGCGCGTTGAATATTCAGTGGGATCATTCTCGAGAAAGAAACGTTCCTCGGGGAAGAGCGGCGTGAGGTTATCGAAGTGAATTTTGTCCTTGGCCTTTTCCGGTTCCTCGTGGCCAACGGAGGAAACTTTGACCAGAGCGAAGAAGCGTTCCTTGTCCTTGGGGCGCCGAATCTCGCCGGAGATGATGTCGCCGGTTTGCAGATCGAAACGGCGAATCTGTGATGGGGAAACGTAGACGTCCTCCGGGCAGGGCAGGTAGTTGAAACTTTGTGAGCGGAGAAAGCCGAAGCCTTCCGGTAAAATCTCGAGCACACCCTCGGTGTAAAGAACACCGGTTTTTTCGGCGTTGCGCTGCAGAATCTGGAAGATCAGTTCGTGCTTCTGGAGTGAGCCGTAATTGGGTATCTCCAGTTCCTTGGCCATCTCGTTGAGTTCAGGCATGTCGAGTGCCTGCAACTGGCTCATGTTGACTGTTTCTCCATCGCCGGTCGGCTCGTCACCGAGTTCCATGTCTTCAACGTCCGCTATGGGTGGGGTGGGGGATCCCTTGGCTCCGTAGGCGCGCAGATATTTGTTCCGGACGGCGGCAGCTTCCGTGGCGGCCAATCCGGTGGATTTTTTCTTTCGTGATCCTTTATGCTTACGACTCGTGTTTTTCATCAGCTCAACACCGTGGGTGTTAAAAAAATCGGGGGAGATACGCCCTGCGTGTGTCCGTTACAAAGGGAATTATCCAATCGGGAAAAAACCCGCTTCTTTACGGGGGGATATTAGTCGAACCGTCGGGTAGGCAGCTCGAGGCTAACTCAATAGGGCAAGGGGAATCTCGCAGTCAGTTGCCGCACACGCTGCCTGACCTGTTCCTGCTTGTCAACATTTTTTATGTCCAGCAACACTTCGCTGATCATGTCTGCGATATCGGCCATCTCCGCCTCGCCCATACCGCGCGTGGTGACGGCCGGGCTGCCGATGCGTATCCCACTGGCTTGGAACGGCGAACGTGTCTCAAACGGAATGGTATTCTTATTGACGGTGATTCCGGCTTCGTCGAGAGCGGCCTGACTTTCTTTGCCAGTCATGTCTCGGGATCCAACATCTACCAGCATGAGGTGATTATCCGTACCTCCGCTGACGAGACGAAACCCGTTGTTCGACAGGCCGTTGGCAAGGGCGGCGGCGTTGGCCACGACCTGTGCCTGATACTGCTTAAACTCAGGTTGCGATGCTTCCAAAAGGCAGACCGCCTTGGCCGCGATGACGTGCATCAGGGGGCCACCCTGAATGCCGGGGAAAGTCTGGGAATCGATCTGTTTTTTGTGTTCGTCACCGCAGAGAATCAATCCGCCGCGCGGGCCGCGCAAAGTCTTATGTGTGGTGGTGGTGACGAAATGTGCGTGGCCAACCGGACTGGGGTGTTGGCCGGTGGCGACGAGGCCTGCGATATGCGCGATGTCCGCCAACAACAACGCCCCGACATCCCGGGCAATCTGGCCCATCCGTTCAAAGTCAATCGTACGCGGATAGGCACTGGCGCCGACTGTGATCATGGCCGGCTTTTCCGCGGCCGCGACCTTGGCGAGGTTGTCATAATCAATCTGCTCGGTTTCCGAGTTCACCCCGTAATGGATGACTTCGTAGAATCGGCCGGAGAAATTCGCCTTATTGCCGTGAGTCAGGTGACCACCGTGGGACAGATCCATCGTCAGAATTTTGTCGCCCGGCTGAAGTGTGGAAAAATAAACGGCCATGTTTGCGCCGCTGCCGGAGTGAGGTTGGACGTTCGCGTGTTCCGCTCCAAACAATTGTTTGGCCCGTTCGATGGCCAATTCCTCCGCGACATCGACAAACTCACAGCCACCATACCAGCGCTTGGCTGGGTAGCCTTCGGCGTACTTGTTGGTCAGTGTGGAGCCCTGCACCTGCATAACTGCCGGGCTGGTGAAATTTTCGCTGGCGATCAGCTCGATGTTTTCCTGCTGTCGAGTGGTCTCCTGGCTAATGACCTGGGCGATCTCCGGGTCGATGGTTGCCAACTGGTGCTCAATACCTCTGCCGCCGGTTTCAACCTTGGCCACTCGGCGTTCGTGGCGTCCGCCGACTTCAAACTGCGTCTCAATGAACTTGTCGAGTATCCGCTTGGCCAAGTTTTCGTCCATGCCGTTCACTCCAATGCAAAGCACGTTTGCGTCGTTGTGTTGACGGGCGCTGATCGCCGTGGCCTCGTCCGTTACCAGAGCGGCTCGGATTCCGGGGGTCTTGTTCGCAGCTATACTCATGCCCACTCCGGTGGTGCAGAGCAACATCCCCAGCCGACTTTGGCGGGCGGCCACTGTTGCGGCTACATCCTGTGCGAATTCGGGGTAATCGGTTCTGTCCTCTGAGTCACACCCAAAATCAGCGACCAGAATGCCTTTTTCCTCAAGATAATGGATAAGGATTTTTTTGAGCTTGTAGCCGGCGTGATCTGAGCCGAATGAGATTTCCACCACCGGTTGCGCTTGGCCAACCGCTGTCCCTTTGTTTGATTTGATTGAGTTCAACAGTGAATCGATTCCTTCCCGGATTTGGTCCCTGCAAAGGCAGTAAATTTCATACGAGCCACCGATCGGGTCGGCGATTTCGCGCTCATGTAGCGGGAGGGATTCATCGAACTCCCGCAGCATGAAAGTCTTATCGACGGCCTGTGGATACATCAGGTTTACCATCTCCACGTGGCCCTGCGTCATGCCGATAATCATGTCGGCTTCGGCGGCGAGTTCGGCGGTGAGCATCTGACTGCGCTGCGCGGTGATGTCGATCCCCAGATCCTGCATCGCACGGACCGAGTTTTCCGATGGTGATTGGCCGTCCTGCGCGCCCACTCCGGCCGATTTCACGGAGAAATCGGCTTCGTTTTTCTCGACCAGATCCCGAAACAGCCCTTCAGCCATTGGGCTGCGGCAGACGTTACCGGTGCAAATAAACAGGATGGTGTGCGCCATACAAGAGGCCGGATAGACTGCGTTTTTAAAGGCCAATCGTCAACGATAGAGGTGTCACACCATCAAAAAAGTGACTGCTCCGCTGCGGTTACGTTTGTTTGTCACCACTTAACTCTCCCCCCGGTTCAGGTGATTGGTTCGATCCGCTTCGCCAAGCGCAAAGAAGCCCATCCTGTTTGGATGGGCTTCCGTGCGAAAGATTTGTTGGACTGGATTATCGTTTTCTACGGGTGCTCTTTTCCATCATCCACATTAAGTCCTTGCTGTTGGCCATGGGGACGTTGAGCGGAATGTTGTTTTTGCTGATTGGCGGAGATGTTCGTTTATCCTGCCATTTCTTAATTTCAGCGTGACCATCCGCAAACGAGAAGCCGGCAGCGTTGTTGTGGTAGCTGGCGGGATAGTCCACGAGTCGGGATGAATTGCCCGGCCAACCGGCCATATCGACCACGAAGTAACCGTCATTGATGCTGTCCTCACGTTCGTCCAGTAGGACGAAGGTGTTTGAGGGGCCCGGATCCACCATATCGGTGTCCTTGAAGTAAACACGCCATTGGCTGCCGCTGTTTCCCCATCCAGGACCACCGACCCAGTTGTTGATGGAACGACTGCGCAGGCGGGGTACCCGTACGCCCTTGTTGTTGATGCCGTAGCTGTTATCGGAGGGGCAGTTGAAAATTTCCGTGCTATTCCCGGCGTGAGGGTAGAGAAGATTGCGCTTCTTGATCCACAAATCCACGTTCCAGTTGTCGGATTTACGTGGGTTATTCTTGTCCAGCCAGTTGCCGCCGATCCACTCAGGGATCATTTTTCTTCCCCGCATTTGGCCACGGCCGGAGCCGACGAGATAACCATCGTTATCCTCTGTGTAAAACCGCCAGGCCATAGTCAACTGGTTGTTACTGTTCATGCAGGTGATGCCCTTGGCCTTTTCCTTGGCCTTGGCCAAGGCAGGCAAAAGTAGGCCTGCCAGAATGGCAATGATGGCTATCACCACCAGCAACTCGATAAGGGTAAACCCTCGATTGGTACGTTTGGTCATGCTTAAAGTCGTGAAGTGGATCGTTCGATAACCCACCAGTAATCGTTCATCCCTTTACGCTTGCCGCGGTTGGCAAAGCCGTTGCGGGAATTTTGACGTACCGGTTCTGACTTGGGTACCGGATCCTTCCACATCTTAATTTCGGCGTGATTGTCGGCGAAGGAGTAACCGCACCCACCATTGTGGTAACTGGCCGGGAGATCCACCCAGCTTGCATCACTTGTTGGGTTCATTATGTTCCAACCGTCGTTGATGCTGTCGGGATGTTCGTCAACGAAAACCCAAAGATCAGTCGGCGAACTAACACCGCCGCCAAAAGCTCCTGCCTGATCTTTGCCGGTGATGTCGCTGATATTGTTGTATGGTTTATAGCTGGAATACCAAGTGCTACCTGGTCTTTTTCCATAGGCACCGCCCTCAATGAATCCGTTCATGGAAACACTCCGTACACGCGCATGTGGCTTACCTCCGATCTTGGCAGAATATTTGTCTGCTGAACATTTGTAGATTCCTGGTGAAGAGGTGTATGGGCCAAGTTTTGGGTACATACGGCCAACCTGACTTTTTGAACCTACCAACCATAAAATGTTCGTGTTATCTGGTCGATTGGCCTGAAAGGTAATCCAGCCGTTTACCCAGCCTCTAGACCCTCCGCCGTTTTGGTTCGGAGGCATGTCGCCATCGTAATCCTCGGTATACATCAGCCAGGCTAAGCCGAGTTGTTTGTTGTTATTAAGGCAGTGAATGCCTGTGGCTTTACTTTTCGCCTTGGCCAAGGCAGGCAAAAGTAGGCCTGCCAGAATGGCAATGATGGCTATCA
>CAJXAU010000135.1 GCA_913050205.1 uncultured Verrucomicrobiota bacterium | reverse complement strand
CCGCAGTCGGCTCTGCGTTTGATTGGATAATAATTGGGGCTAAAGCTATCTCCCGCAAGGGAGACATGAGGCCCGATCCTCATGCAGCAAAGGGCAGCACTGCGGTGCTGCCCTTTTGGCTGTTTAAGAGAGTAAGTCGGTCTCCCGATTTGGGGGGCATTGCTAGTGTGCCCGATGTGTGCAGCTTAGGTTGGACTTGTCTACCTAATGGGGGAGACCGACTTTAGAATCGCACCGCCGAAACAGGGGGTGTTTCAGCTCCGCGAAAGGATGTTCAGGGATTCGAAAGCAGAGGGGTCCAAGCTCCGCATGTCATGATCTTCGCGCAGATTCACTTGACTGAAACCCTGAACAAATCAAAACCGCAGGGTGGTGCCAAGGCACGTCCTGCGTTCAATCAAAGAACGATCCTCTGCCCTCTACTGAGGGCAAAGGCAGGCTTCACTGAGCAACAGGCGTGCCAAGCGCTTGGCCAAGCGTTGATTTGGCCGGCCGGACTCTTTTCGGTAAAGTGCCTCCGTGCCGCCTTTTGGTGAGTCTTTGGAGCATTTTTCAGCCTTGGATAAAGTCGTGGTGCCTGACCTTTGGCAGCAGGAAGCCGTGCAGCATCTTCGTAATGGAAAGGATGTGGTGGTGCATGCAGCGACCGGTGCGGGCAAAACTTTCATCTTCGAGTTATGGTCCAACGAGGGCCGCAATCCCGGTCAGGCAATCTACACCGTGCCCACCCGTGCACTGGCCAATGATAAACTTTCCGAGTGGCGGGCACGCGGCTGGAACGTTGGCATCGCCACCGGTGACCTCTCTGAGAATCTCGATGCACCGGTCATCGTTGCCACGCTTGAGACACAGAAAAACAGGTTGATCAACGGCGATGGGCCTAAACTTCTGGTTATCGACGAGTACCAGATGTTGGGCGATGCGGATCGTGGCCTGAATTATGAGTTGGCCATCGCGATGGCACCACCGCAGACCCAGTTGCTCATGCTCAGTGGCAGCGTGGCCAATCCCAAGCAGGTGGTGGCTTGGCTTCAGCGCTTGGGCCGGGACGCCGAGTGGGTCTGGCACGATGAACGCCCGGTGCCGCTCGAGGAAATTTACGCCGGAATGCTCAACTACAATGTGCCTTCCGACATTCGTGGCTATTGGCCGCGATTTGCAGCCAAGGCGCTGGCCGAGGGGTTGGGGCCGACACTGCTCTTTGCGCCGCGCCGTCGGGCCACCGAGGCGTTGGCGGCCGACATCGCCCGCAATCTGCCCAATCCCAATCCGCTTCAGCTTACCCACGAACAAAAGGAACTGGTCGGAGAGCATCTGGCTAGGATGCTGCACGCGCGGGTGGCATATCATCACAGCGGACTCAGCTACGGCGCCCGCGCGGGAGTGATCGAGCCGTTGGCCAAGGCCGGCCAACTCCGGGTCGTGGTGGCCACAATGGGGCTGGCGGCTGGGATCAATTTTTCCCTGCGCAGTGTGGCGCTCGCGGCCGACTCATACCGACGGGATCATCTCGAGATTCCGCTCAAGGCGGACGAAATTCATCAGATGTTCGGCCGCGCTGGGAGACGGGGCATCGACGAAGTTGGCTATGCACTGGTTTCTCGAAACGAGATTCGCATCCGCGATGGCTATCCCTGTTTCCTCGCGCGAAACGGCATGGTCGATTGGGCGTCGCTGCTCGGCCTAATGCACGGTGCTGCGGAGCAGCAACGCGACCCGTACACCGAGGCGGTGCGTGTGCAGGAGCGACTGTTCACCACCCAACCGATCCTGCTTGGGATGGAGTTTTCGAGAAAACACCCCGATGCCCCGTGCGGCTTGGGTACCGACTCCGAACGCGCAAGAAAAGCCCGTAAACAGGTCAGGGAGATGTGCAACAGCCGGGGCGAGTGGGAGGCTTGGCCAAGCGCCACCCGACAGGTTTTGAAGGATGTTTTTGTTCCGGCCAAGCGAGGTGATCACCCGCCGCTTGGCCAAGCGCCGGTGTTGCGGCCGGCGTTGCTGGAGCCGGACGTGTTGCGGAGAACCGGAGCCGGGGATCTTGTGCTGTTGGAAGACGGCTTGGCGTACGGTCGCGAGCAAAAAGTCGCGGATGAATTGAACAACCAGTTGCTCGATCTAGCCAAGTGGGTACGCCGGATGACTGGTTGGAATAAGCGGGTGGTGCCGGTGAAATTGTGGCGAAAAAAAATACAGCCACTGCTCGAGGAGAAATTGGCCGAAAACCTCACGCCAGTCGTTCGGTTTCACCGAAGCGAGTATCGATTGATGGTGCAGGTTAGACTCGATTTTCAGACGGTGATGGCCCATGTGGATTCGCACGGTGTGGCGATGATCCGTCCGCCCGAGCGGCAGGTTGTCAATGCGACCTGTGCCGACTGTGCCCTGCATGCCGAGTGTCGTGAACTGAAACCGGCAACCGGCGTGGCGCTGTTGTGGAAGCGACTGAAGTTGGTCGATGATGACGGCAAACCGACAGTGCGGGGCCGGGTGGTCAGTTTTTTTTCGCAGAGTTTCGGGTTGGGGATCGCGGCGGCGCTGGAGGACGAATCGATACCGATCGACGAACTGACCTACGAGTTGGCCAATCTGGATGCCGGGTTTCGGTTTGCCAACGAGGAGGATCGCTGGAAGGGCCGAATCCCGATCGCCTGCCGCGAGCGTTTTGGCGACACGACGGTTCCCGGATACTTGGACGCCGGATTGCCTCCCCGCTATGGGGCTGGTGCGGAACAGGTCGTGGCGGCGCTCCATGCTGACCCGTCCGACAAGGGAAGTTGGGTGAGCGAGTTTCTCGGATCCGGCGATATCGACCGGGCGATCATCGAGTGGCGAAGCCTTTTACGCCAAATCAACCACGCCCCGGAACTGGATTGGCCGAGGTGGAGCGAATTGCAAAAGGTGGCAGGAGCAATTCTTGCGGAGACCGAGTCGCCGACGCTGGACGAGTTACCTCCATTGGAACATCACCAACAGGGAAGGGTGGATCACCGACTGCGGCTCAGGTCGTATTAGCCGCGAAGGCTCAGTTGCAGGGCTTGTTGTCGCAGGCTCCGCTGCGTTTGAGTGCGTTGCAGGTGGCGGAGAGCTGTAGGTTTTGGGACTTCACGGTGAAGCCCAGATTGTGTCCGATTTCCTGTTCGATCTCCTCGATCTTTTCGCTGTCGAACTCCACGATCTTTTCACAATCTTCACAGATCAGGTGGTTGTGATTCGGGCTGTCAGAGTAATTTGGGTCGTAAAACTTGTATGGTTTTCCGAAGTCCATCTCGTGGACGAGGTTACTCTCGGTCAGCAGCGGCAGGGTGCGATAGACGGTGGCCCGTGAGATTGAACTGTCTCGTTCGCGAGACCAGTCGAGCAGTTGCTCGGCAGTGAAATGTTCATCGGTGTCAAACACCGTGTCGATGATCACTCGACGTTGGTTGGTGATTCGAAGATCCTTCCTCTCCAGAAACTCCATGAATTTCCGTTTCGCTTCTTCTCTCACTTCCTTCTGCACGCCGTTGATTCTTACTCGAATACCCGGTGATGTCAATGAGACTAGTCTCAAAAAGGGCAAACGATTCATCGGTTGTCGCTGGAGTGGGTTTCGGGCATCGTTCGCCCACCACTTGGCCAAGCGCTTGGCCAAGCGCACCCATGCCTGAGCCCGGCCCAAGCGAATCCATCGAGGTCACCGTCGTCATGCCCTGCCTAAACGAGGCGGAGACGTTGGCTGTGTGCATTCGGAAGGCGCTCGACTGCCTGTCGGAAAACGGGTTCACCGGCGAAGTGGTGGTGGCCGACAACGGCAGTACGGATGGTTCGCAGGCGATCGCCGAGGCCGAGGGCGCACGGGTGGTGTCGGTCGAGGCCAAAGGATACGGCAGCGCATTGATGGGGGGCATCGCAGCGGCAAAAGGTCGGTACGTTATCATGGGGGATGCGGATGATAGTTACGATTTCTCCTCGCTTGTGCCGTTCATCGAACGGTTGCGCGAGGGCAATGATCTCGTGATGGGGAATCGATTTCGCGGAGGGATTGCGCCGGGGGCTATGCCTCCGCTGCACCGTTATCTGGGTAACCCTGTGCTGAGTGGGCTTGGCCGGCTGTTTTTCCGGTGTCCCGTTGGAGACTTTCATTGTGGCCTTCGCGGCTTCAGTCGCGAGGCGTTCGACCGGATGAAGCTGCAAACCACCGGGATGGAGTTCGCCAGCGAGATGGTGGTCAAGGCGACTCTGCTTGGGCTGCAAATCGCCGAGGTGCCGACCACACTTTCGCCTGATGGGCGCAGTCGGCCGCCGCATCTGCGGAGCTGGCGCGATGGCTGGCGGCACCTTCGGTTCATGCTCCTGTTCAGTCCCGGCTGGTTATTTTTGTATCCCGGCCTGTTGCTGATGACCATTGGACTTGGAGTGGGCGGTTGGCTTTTGCCAGAGGCGCGTCAACTGGGTGGTGCGACGCTTGATGTCAACACGTTGGCCTACTCGGCGTTGGCGGTGATGTTGGGTTTTCAGTCGGTTCTGTTTGCGGTATTCACACGGACGTTCGTCAGCACGCAGGGCCTCGGGAAGGAGAGTCGGGTGCTGAACAGGCTGTACCGCTACGTAACGCTGGAGACTGGCCTCATCGTGGGCGTGGTGCTGATCGTGCTTGGTCTGGTCGGTTCGGTCTCGGCGACGCTGGGTTGGCGGGAGCTGGACTTTGGCGAACTGAACCCGTCGGAAGTCATGCGGCAGGTCATCCCCTCCATCCTGGCCATCGCGCTTGGTTTTCAAATTGTACTGGCCAGCTTTTTCCTCAGCGTGCTTGGGCTGAAACGCAGGGGAGGCAGCGGGTGAAGTGGCTCGATTATGTGATTCGCGACTGGCGGATTCGCAAGGCACTGCCGCACTTGGCCAAGGCCGCCCGTGTGCTGGATGTTGGCTGCGGTGACGGGGAGCTTTGTCGCCACCTTGCCAAGTGCGGCAGTACCGGAGTCGGAATTGATACACGCCTGACTGCCTCGACTGCCGCCGACCGGTTTGAGTTTGTCGCGGGGACTTTTCCCGATTCACTGCCGGAGGGTGGGGTATTCGACGCGATCACGATGTTGGCCGTGCTGGAGCACGTGCCGACCGGACAAAAAACAGTCTGGGCGAAGGCTTGTCACGCACGTCTGGTTGAGGGTGGGTTGGCCGTGCTCACGGTTCCATCGCCGCGCGTGGATGCCATCCTGACTTTGCTGCGTTTTTTTCGCTTGGTCGATGGGATGGCGCTGGAGGAGCATCACGGATTCGATCCTAAAGAAGTCGAGCCATTGTTCGAGGCGGCCGGCTTTGATCGGGTCATCCATAAAACATTTCAATTCGGATTGAACCACCTGTTTGTGTTCAGCAAAACCACGTAGCCACATGAGTCTAAAAAACAGAGAGCAGCCGCTCGAGTTGCCCGAGTCGAAGCTGCGCTTTTGGCTGCGGCTGAGCTGGGTGGTGGTGTACGCGCTGATGCTGGTGTCGATGCTCAACAACCTGCCGCGACTCAACACAGATGCCATCGCGTATATGCGCGTGGCCGAGTATTGGTCGACGGGCAATTTCGACTACGCCGTGAACGGATACTGGGGGCCGCTCCTGAGCTGGTTGATGGTGCCGTTTT
>CAJXAU010000134.1 GCA_913050205.1 uncultured Verrucomicrobiota bacterium | reverse complement strand
ATCTCGCCAAAAAGCATCCGGACAAGGTCAAGGCCCTCGCCGAGAAATGGGAAAAGTGGGCCATTCGCGCTCGGGTCAAGCCGTGGCCGTGGAAGGTGGAGTAGGGGAGCGTGCTTGGTCTTGGTCGGGGGATGTTACCGCCAAGACTTGTGGTTGCTCAGAAGATCTGAGTGGGGGCGATTGTCGTTATTCCAACGGCGTAACCCACGATAGGTGCGTTCATGCAGCGGGGTTCGATGTACGCCCTGCACGTGGCCGTCAGCGAACGTGATGTTGTAATCGCCTCCATGCCGTGACTCAGTCGCAGAGATAATTTTTTCGCTCAGCGGATAGCCTTTTCTTTGCACGAAATTACGGTAATTGATGTCGAGATGCGCCATGCCGCTGGCACCCTCTTCGCCGTCCTGCCCGTAAAGAAGTTTGATCATCGGCTTGGTCAACCAAATGAGCGTGGCATCGCCGATGGCAATCATGTTGGAAGTGGCCCGGACATCGCTCTCTGCGATTCTCGCTCCATCCAGCGGGACGTTATCCGTGTCACCGCTGAGGATGGTGTGGCTGTACGTTCCCCCCAAGCCAAGATCGCTGTAGCCGAGTTTTACACCGAAGGCGTTGTAGCCGTAGCTCCCGAGGGCCACGGCCCCGTCGTTGCCCGGAAGGGTTACGCCCTTGTAATCAGGGCAGGTGAAATCCCCGACCCATTCGACCCCGACATACGGTAACAACCGATCGTGCCAGTATTGGTGGGGTTTCCCATCCTCATCGACGGGGTCAAAGTTGTAGACCGGATAGTGCTCGCGATCGCCAACGTAGGAGGAAAGCGCGATGCCGTATTGGCGGAGATTGTTTTTGCAGGCGAGCGAACGAGCGGCGCTCTTGGCTTGAATTAGCGAGGGCAGCATCAACGCTGCGAGAATTGCGATGATCGCGATCACGACCAGCAACTCGATGAGTGTAAACGCAGCCCTTCCCCTTGTCCGCCCCCCTGCGGACTGTTGCCTCGGTCGATCGACCGGGCGTTGGGCTGCCTTATTTGTCATAAACTCACTCTAACGATACGATGCGGTAAAACCGCTGTTTTTCGGAAGAAATAGAGTCCAAGGCAAAATTGCCGGAGGTCTCCTTCAAATCCTTCCAATTGTTCGCGCCCAAATTATCGGTGTATTGAACCATATATGCAACCGCATTTTCAGCTTTTTTCCAGTTTAACAAAACGCGGTTTCCCTTGGGATCGAAGGTGATTTCGAGCCCTTCCACCGGCTCCGCAGTCTCGTCTGATGTGCCGTGATTGTTTTCAAATTGCCGCCAAATGGCAGTGGCTGCCGTGAAATCATCCGGGATTGGGGCTGTATCTTGAGTGGACGTGATTTGCGCCACGATTCCCATATCTTTTGCCAACCAATAATAATTACGGACGTAGGCACTCCCGGCATTCATCCAGTCATCGCCCAGACCCGGGATCTTGACGAACTGATCGTATTTCACCAGTTCATTGATCCGTAGACAGTCGTGGAAGCCCTGCTCGGGCAGCATTACGATTCCATGTGCGTCTACTCTCATGCTGGACTCGTAAACCAACTTGGTCGGTACGATCAAGTTTAGCGACTCCACCTCGATCTCAAATGAAGTGGACGAATCCCATTCATCCTCGTACTGAATGACCGCTGGGAAATCGAGGAGCCGGCCGCTGAACACCACGGACGGTTTCGCTTCATAAACCACCGGGTCATGGAATCCGTACACGAACCGGCCCACGCCTTTTTTCATATCCAAGAACAGACTCTTTTGTGCATCAGTGCTCTTGAATGTCGCCCGCTCGACAATCGTCGCCCCTTCGAATTCCACGTCCGTGTCGATCTCGCTTGGCTTCACATAATCAAAACGAATCTCCTCGTCTTCAGGGCCGTCTCGAAAATCCCAAACCTGATCCTCCCCCTCGTCGCCGATGTAATCCGTGACATCGACTTCTTCACCGGCCTCTTCTTCCGATTTGCTATGCTTTACGAAGTTCGAGTACATTTTGTAGTACTGCCCTTCCTTGCTGAACATGTCCTTGGTGGTGATGGTGATTTGTGCCTGCACCCGGTCTGGAGTCATCGATACCATCAGGCCAAGCGCCACCACCCAGGCCAAGCGCTTGGCCAAGCGGAACTGAATAATTGTTGTAGGCAGGTTTAACATTTCGCTCTTCGAAAAAGCATCAGGTGTGCCACGGGGCGCGTCGGCTTTTCCGGTCGTTCGTCCAAAAAAACTCCAGCCAGCAGCGACCGAGGTCGCGCGACTCTCACGCGCCCTGCGTGACCGAGACGCCCGAACGCTACGAAGCAACCAAGCGCGCGTCAACGCTTCCCGTTTCGGATTGAATCTCACCGTCTACCCACTATGATTTGCGCCCGGCGGAGATTCGCCAACCCGGAATGAAGGACTATCTCGATTTCGAGCAACCCATTATCGAACTTCAGGCAAAGCTGGACGCACTCACCCGCACCACTCAGGCGAGTGGTGTGGAGGTTAACTTCGAGGGTGAGGCAGAACAAATCCGGGTGAAGATTGAGGAGACCCGCAAGGCGATCTACTCGAAACTGACCCCCTGGCAGCGCATTCAACTCGCCCGTCATCCACGTCGCCCCTACACGCTCGATTACATCGAGACAGCGTTCGATGAATTCAGCGAACTACACGGCGACCGACTGTACTCCGACGACCGCGCCGTGGTAAGCGGCTTTGCCAAACTAGGCGAGGAACGCGTCATGGTGATGGGCACGCAAAAGGGCCGCGATACCAAGGAGAATATTTTGCGCAACTTCGGCTGTGCCCACCCGGAAGGCTATCGCAAGGCGTTGAGGTTGATGAAACTCGCCAATAAGTTTGGTCTGCCGATCATCACCATCATCGATACTGCCGGTGCCTTCCCCGGCATCGGGGCGGAGGAGCGCCACATCGCCGAGGCCATCGCTGTAAACCTAAAGGAGATGATGACACTCGAGGTGCCCATCATTGCCGTGGTGATCGGTGAAGGCGGTTCCGGCGGGGCGCTTGGTATCGGCGTGGCCGACCGCGTGCTCATCCTCGAGAATGCCTATTACTCCGTCATCAGCCCGGAAGGCTGTGCCGCCATTCTGTGGAAGGACCGCGCTGCCGCCCCGGACGCCGCCGAGGCGCTGAAGATTACATCCGATCACCTCAAAAAATTCGGGCTCGTCGATGAAATTATTCCCGAGCCGCTAGGCGGCGCGCATAACGACCCCGGCCAAACAGCCGAGACGCTCAAGGCGCAACTGCTCAAGCATCTCAAGGCATTGAAGAAAATGCCGTTGAAAAAACTACAGGCCCAACGCTACGAGAAATTCAGGGCGCACGGCCAGTTTGAGGAACAGAGCCTGACCAAGGCTGCCAACTAGTCGCCTTCGATTCGGCCTACTGCTTGCAACGGCAGTTTTTTGTCCTGCTGCCTGCCGATGCCCTTGATTTCCAATCGGTCTCGGTGGACGTGCACCACCGCATAGGCCGTCTCGTGCGTGTCCACCATTCCCTTAAATGTCACGTAATGCTGCCCAGCCAGTTTGCCGTATGCCCCGGCATGATTGTGCCCGTTCATGTATGCGACAACGTGCGGGTAACGGGTTAAAACCGACAAGACCTGCTTTGCATTCCAGAGGTTGTGCACATCTTTTGGAAAAACCGGGAAGTGACAAAACAGAATCACCTTTTCATCAGCCCGCTTGGCTTCGATCAGGTTTTTCTCCAGCCAAGCCAACTGCGCTTGGCCAAGCGCACCGTTCCAGGTGGGCGTGCCCTTGGGCAGTTTAGCGAGATAAGCCTTCGCTTGGCCATGCCGAGGATCCTCGGCCGGGTAGGCGTGCAGGCTGACGTCATTGCCATCCAGCGCGATGAAGCGATAGCCTTGGCGACGAAACTGGTAATAACGCTCCTTCAACCCAAGGATACTTGGCACCTTGGCCTTGGCTTTATCGTCCACTTCAAAATCATGGTTGCCAAGGACGTGATAGTGATCCGCCTTGAGGCGGTTATAGATCGGCACCACGTCGTCGAAACTGGCTAAATCCCGATCGATAAAATCTCCGAGATGCACGACGAATTCGAGGTCGAGGCGGTTGAGATGCTCAACACACTTGGTCAGTTTTTTTGGTGATAGTGCGTATTGGCGCTTGGCCTCTTTCGAGACCTTCACGTTGCAGTACTGGCAATCTGCGATAACTCCGAACGAAAAAAGAGGCTTCTCTTCCGCAGTCGACCACGCAGGAAAACCAAGCGCAATGCCAAGCCAGGCGATGAGTAATAGCCGATGGGTCACGAGAGTTTCCAGCCCTTGCGGTACTCGCTGCGGACGTAGCCGTTGGCCTTGTCGCTGTTGGTTGACTGCATTTTTTTCGCGTCCCATTTGACCTCTTCTCCTGAGCGGATGGCGAGGTTTCCAAGCAGCACCATCTCGGTGAACGGCCCGGCAATCTCGAACCGGCTCAGTGGCTTGTGACCATTCCCCGTGGCGGCATTGATCCACTCTGCGTAGTTGTCTTTGGTGCGTGGAATCGTTTTTTTGGTCTTGGCTTCAATCTGCTTCACTTCGTCCATATCGCGGCCTGTGATCAGCCACTCCGTTGAGCGGCGGTTGAAAAACATGCGTCCCTTGTCGCCGATCAAAACAGAGCCGAATGCGCCCTTGCCCTTTCTGACCATTTTGACGCCGTCGGTTGTCTCCAGAGACGGTCCGTTTTGTACACCGTTCTTCTTTCCATCGTACCAGACAAGTTTCACCGGTGGCCGCTTGCCGCGATAGCCGAATTGGTAATCGATGACCGCCCAGTTCGGTGCGCTCTCGGTCGAGTTGCCGCCGTGTTGTGCCTTGACGCTGGTTGGCGCGCCGAGTTCGAGGCTCCACCACGCCATGTCCATGATGTGACAGGCCATATCGCCCAGTGCGCCGGTGCCGAAGTCCCACCAACCGCGCCATGCGAACGGCACGTACCCCTTGCCGTATTCGCGAAACGGGGCCGGCCCAAGCCAGTTATCCCAGTCCAACCCCTTGGGGATGGCGGCCTTGGCGGGACGCGCCTTCATGCCCTGTGGCCAGATCGGGCGGTTCGTCCAGATATGTGCCTCAGTGACGTTACCAATGATCCCCGCGCGAACCAATTCAACCGCGCGGCGAATCGGTTCTCCGGCGTGCGCTTGGTTTCCCATCTGGGTGGTCACACCGGTCTCCTTGGCCAAGCGGGTAAGATGGCGAGCCTCATATACGTTATGCGTCAATGGCTTTTGCGTGTAGCAATGTTTGCCCATCCGCATGGCGAGCGATGTGGCCACAGCGTGCGTGTGGTCGGGCGTCGAGATGGTGCAGGCATCGATGCTCTTGCCCATCTTTTCGAGCATCACACGAAAATCCTTGAAGCGCTTGGCCTTGGGATGTGCCTTAAACATGTTCGCGCCGCGTTCGTCGTCCACGTCACACAGCGCGACGATATCCGCACCGGCATTGGCCGCTCCGGAAATGTCCGCACGGCCCTTGCCGCCGGCTCCGATTCCTGCGACCGCCAGCCGACTGTTCGCGCCAAATACACGGCTCGGTACCACTTGAAAGCCCATTGTGGCCACGGCACTCGC
>CAJXAU010000133.1 GCA_913050205.1 uncultured Verrucomicrobiota bacterium | reverse complement strand
CCCTTGTAAAACCGATTCCCCTTGCCGGTTTTTTTATTGTGATTTTGGGTGAGATACGGCTTGGGATCGAAGGTGTCCATGTGGCTCACGCCGCCGGTCATGAACATGAAAATCACCCGCTTGGCCTTGGGCTCGAAATGCGGCCGCCTTGGAGCGAGAGGATTTTCCCCGGCTGCCATTAAGTCCGAGAGCAGCCCGGGCAGGATCAAGCCTCCCCCGGCCAATGACTGGATGGTCTGTCTTCGATTCACCTTCAGAGGGAGTCTATGGGGTAGTTTGGTATTGGCAAGGACAGGAATTGCCCTGCCTTAGTTCACGTGTTGACTTATAAAAAAACTGCAGAGGAAAGACGGAAGTATCGCGTACGACCAAAAAGAGCGAATAGACAGGAGAAGACAAGCAAATCTATGAAGTGAGAGGCCGGAGTGATTTGAAGAGAGATGTGCCGAGCGGTTGCTACACGCTGCTCAGGCGAGAGTCCAAGGTTTGCGGTGATGCATCTTGGTGAGCAGTGCGTTGGCCTCGTTGTCGCCGATGATTTGCTCGGTTTTCGGATTCCACTTCAACGCTCGGCCAAGCGCTTCGGAGACGTAGGCCAGATGGCCGGGGGTGATGGACCGGTGCGCTGTTTCCGCCGGACAAATCGTCGGTTTGCGGCTGCGGATGCAGTCGAGAAAGTTTTGCACGTGGTGAGTGGACTTGTATGCCTTGATGTTTCCCGGGGCGAATTCGGCTTTTAGCCAGTCGCGATTGGAGGCGTCGAGCTTGCCACGGTTGACGTACACCCAGCCGTCCTCTCCGATGAACCGCGCGCCCATCGTGTTGTGTGTGCCGATGCTGCTCCGGATGCCGCCGGCGTACTCGCAGTGCACTTCGTAGTGCAGCGGTGCCTTGTAGACCGGAACCGGGCTCCACTGGAAATTCTTTGCTTCAACCCGAACCGGGCCGCCCTCATCCTCGTCCAGCGCCCAGTGGGCGATGTCGTTGTGGTGGCCGATCCAGTCCATCAGTTGCCCGCCACCGTAGGCCAGATGCAGCCGCCACATTTGGTGGTGCCGGGCGTGTACAAACGGCAGCAGCGGTGCCGGGCCGGTCCAGAGTTGGTAATCCTCGCGGTTGGAACGATCCTCCTCAGTGGCGTTTCCCCGGATTTCAGCCGGCCCCTTGGGCAGTCCGACCTGCACCTCTTTCACCTTGCCGATGAGTCCGTTGCGAACCAACTCGACGGCTCGATGAAAGTTGCCCGTCGAACGCTGTTGTGACCCGGTTTGAAAGACCGCCTTTCGCTTGGCCACCTCGCGATACAGCGCCTGGCCTTCGGCGAAAAAATGAGTGACCGGCTTCTCGCAGTAAACGTCCTGCCCGTTTCGCAGCGCCTCGAGTGCCTGCACCGCGTGCCAATGATCCGGAGTGGCCACGATTACCGCATCAATGTCCTTCCGGGCGCACAGTTTGCGGTAGTCGGCGTAGGTGTCGCACGGTTGGGTTCCGTATTTTTTACCGACGGTTTCCGCCGCCGGCTTGCGGCCAAAAGTACGGCCTTTTTCCTTTCCGCGGTGATGAAGTTTGTACGGGTCGCAGACGGCGACCACCTGTGTGGTGCGCTCGTTCAGGAACGATTTCATCACGCTCATGCCGCGCGCGCCGCACCCGATCAGTCCGATCGTGATGCGATTGCTGGGGGCAGGTTTCTCCGCTTGGCCAAGCGCAGCCGCGGGGATGATGGTTGGCGCGGCAATTGCAGCGCCTGTGCCGGTTTTCAAAAACTGCCGTCGGGTTAGGCTGGATGAGTTTGTCATGGATTTGAAGGGAGGATCGGTACGCGATCGGCGGTCGTTCGGAAGTCGTTTTCAGTCTGGTTGCTGAAAGCGG
Source organism: uncultured Verrucomicrobiota bacterium (assembly GCA_913050205.1). Lineage (GTDB taxonomy): Bacteria > Verrucomicrobiota > Verrucomicrobiia > Limisphaerales > UBA1096 > UBA1096. Next base: position 3,752 of record CAJXAU010000133.1, on the reverse strand, counting down.
TCGCTGCGAATGACTCCCTTGATCAGTGACTTCAACCGAAATTGATCGGCTGCTGTCCGCTTCACAATTTGATCGACCGTCAACGTGTCGGAGGGGGTCAGCTCTCTAGCCAAGGCAAAGCGCAGCAGGTGCGAGGTAAACGCCTTCGCAAAGCGCTTGTCCTCTGTGACGATGGATTCCTTGAACTTGACGACGTCCTTGAACGGGTACTTGCGCAACAACGTGCCGGTGGCATCAACGTCGCGGCCGTTCGGGTACTTGTCGCGCCAGCGGCCGGTGATGTCGAAATTCTCGAGTGCGAAACCAAGTGGATCGAGCCGAGAATGGCAGCCGGCGCAGTCGGGATTCTCGCGATGCCTGGCAAATTTCTCGCGGATGGTGAGGTGCTCCTCGGCGGCGTCCTCGTTCAGCGGCGGCACGTCGTTGGGCGGCGGCGGCGGTGGGTCGTTGAAGATGACTTCGATGACCCATGCCCCTCGCGCGATGGGGTGGGTGCGATGCGTGCCGTTGTTCATGCTGAGCATTGCTGCGCTGGTGATTACTCCGCCGTAGCGTGGGTTTTTTGCCGCTACACGAACGAACTCGTTGCCACGCATTTTGCCGCGCATCTCGTCGTCAAAACGCCGGTTCATCTCCTTCTGGACATCGTCTGGATTGACCGGCTTGGGCAGTTTGTTCAGAGCATCCTGTTTTTCGTTCAGCCGCTTGGCCAAGCGCTGGCGGTTGGCCTCGGTTTCCTTGCGGATCGGATCCAGCTCACTGGCCAAGCTGCGATAGTACTTGGCCAAGGCGGCTTGTTGCTCCTCCGAGCGCTTGGCCGGCTCAGTTTGCAGGGCGGAGACGACGTCGCCGGGAAGCGGGATGGCCTCGGTCTTGAAATAAAACCCGTAACCTCCACCGCCGTTGGAGACCTTGAAGAGCAGTTTGTTTTCGCCCTTGGCCAAGCGCACCTTGACCTTGTCCTGATCCGGCGCGAGACCGCGCGTAATGTATTTGTCGGCGACCAGTTTACCGTTGATCCAAATCTTGAAACTGTCATCGCTGCCGATCGACAACTCCCGCTCCTGCGCTATGCCGGAGTGGATAGTTCGGAACAGGTATGTGCTGCAGTTGGCCCCGGTCAATTGATGTTGTTTGCCGTCTTCGAGATTTTCAGCCAATTCCCATTTGTGGTTACCGTGCGTCCTTTTCAGGTCGACCTCGGTCTCGTTGATGAACGCCCGCTCGTGCGCCTTTTTGAGGTCGCCTTCCCCGAATGGCCCGATGCGGTGCCACGGGGAGAGTGCCACGTTGTTGGATAGAGCCTCCAGCTGGGCGGCCTCCCAGCGCATTTGGCCGGGTGCGAGGTCGAGTTCGTCCGCAGTCTTCCTGATGATCGATGGGATGGATTTGATGTATTCCTCCAACTCGCCCTTCGCCTTTTGGGCGATGGCCTCGGCTTCACGGCGCTTGGCCACCTTTGGCTTGTTTTCCTCTTCGACCCGTTTGCGATCGACGATTGGTGGCTTCAGATCCTCGGTGTACCAGTCGTTGAGAAAGTCGCTGCGATAACTGAAGGCCGGCATGACCAACTCAGTGATCGGCCGGTTCTCGACGAACACGGCATCGAAAAGCAGCAACGGCTCGATGAGCATCTGCAGGCTGGCTGGGTGCTGTTTATCCAGAGAGAAATAGCGGTGCAGTTTCGGATCCGGAGTGGCGGCAAGGATGTTTTCCAATTGCATCCACTGCGAGGGGAAGCTGTCGAGGAACCGCTCGATTTTGGGATCTGCCAACATGCGCTCGACGGTTTTTTCGAGTACCTCCGGCTTGGCCAAGTCGCCGCTTTCGGCAAGCTCGAGTAATTCGGTATCAGGGCTGCTGGCCCATAGAAAAAACGAGAGGTTCGAGGCGAGGGAATAAGTTCGCAACGCGGGTTCGGTAGCCTGGTAGTGATAGAGAAACAGGGGTGATGATAGGGCCGCGGAGGCGACCTTTTTCATGACATTCGTGTAGGGCATCTCCTGCGCCAGCTTACTCAGCGCGTAGTCGGTGTAACGATCCAGCGTCGCAGGCTCAACGGGGCCGCGAAACGCCTGTCTCAAAAACAGGCCAATACGTCTGCGGGTTTCTGTCGGGAGATCAGCGTCCTTCGCCGGTTCCTCAAAAAATGTTTTCCAAATGCCAACGGAGTCTTTGTTGAAATCCGGACTCTCAATGATTGAGACGCTCAGTCGGAGAAAGGCATCCAGCAGCAGCGGCGAGAGGGTCAACTGATTAGCCTGATTGTCGAATCCGTGTGAGGCGCGAAGATCCTGAGGGAACGGTTTCACCTCGCTCATTCCACCAGTGGGATGGAGCGCCAGCGAACGGGCGTTGACCCGCTCCGGCATCTTCGGGGCGTTGAGGTAAATCGTCTCGCGGGTCATCAGCTTTTCCGACAATGCAAACACATCGCGGTTGAGCTGGAACAGGTCTCGCACGGCATTGTTGTACTGGAACCGGTTGAGTCGGCGTGGTGGATTGCGCTTGGCAACCTGTCCCGTGGCGGCGGTTTGCAGCATCGACTTGAGCGAAGTTAGCATCGCGGCTCGATCGGCCGGTTTGAGCTGCGGCTCGTCCTCGGGCGGCATGTCGCCGGCGTCAATGACGTCGATGATTTCCTTGATGAGTTCCGGCTTGGCCAGGAACTGGCCGGCGTTGGCGATCTCCTTGAGGTTGACCTTGCCCTTTACCTTCTCGCCGCCGTGGCACTTCACGCAGTGTTTGGCAAAAATCGGCTGAAGCTTCTGCTGAAAATCATCCGCTCCCTTGGCTGGAAACCATGCGAAAACAAAAATCAAAAAACTCGCAATGGAGGGACGAGCCTGCGAGTCCGAAATGCCTTTTTTGAAAAACCTCCGAACAAACTCCGCGGCTCCGCGGCTCCGCGTGCGATTCATCATTCGACAAAAAGTTAGGCCCACAGGTCGGAGACCACGCCGTGGCTGTCGGCAAACGAATCCATTTCCACGCCCATCAGGTTTGCCAGCGTGAGCCAGAGGTTGGAGTTGAGCGTGCCGCTTTTCATACGGATGAACCGGCCTTGCTTGATTTGGCCTTGTGCACCGCCAGCCAAGATCATCGGTAGATCGTAGTATTGGTGCGTCGCGCCGTCGCCCAGCGCCGCGCCGTAGGTGATCAACGAGTTATCCAGCATGGAGCTGCCGTCCGACTCCTTGATCTCCTTCATTCGGCGGATCATGTAGGCGTACTGCTGCATGTGGAACGTGTCGATCTTCGCCAGCTCGAGGTAGCCGTTGCCCTTCTGGTTATGGGTCATGTTGTGGTGCTGCACCGGCTTGTCGAACACACCCTCATACATCAGCGTGGCATCCCAGCGCTCCGGCCCGATCATGAAGGTGGACACGTTGGTGATGCCCATCTGGAACCCGAGCAGCATCAGGTCGGCCTGCAGCCGGATGTATTCGCCGCGTGGCAGGATTTCCTCCTTGGGCACGGAGATGTCGGCATCGGCCAGCAGTTTCTCGAGCTTGGCCATGCGCACCTCGACGTTGCGAACCATGGTCATGTACTCATCCATCGTCGCGCGATCCTCGCTGGAGAGTCTGCTTGAAAGCGCCTTGGCATCGGCCAGCACAAGATCGGTCACGTCGCCCACGTGCGTGCGCAGGCTGTCCTTGGAGAATAACCGGTCGTAGAGCTTGCGCGGGTCGCGAATCGACGGCGCAATCTTGCCGGGGCCGTACCACGAAATGTTGTCAAACTCGATC
>CAJXAU010000132.1 GCA_913050205.1 uncultured Verrucomicrobiota bacterium | reverse complement strand
GATACAGAAGCACAGAGTTAGAACGTCAGATCTCATATGCTGCTCGTTGAATCCGATGTGAGAATCAGAAACCTCAAAACTCCGTCGAAGCTGTAAACCGTTCAGAATGAAGGGTGGAAAAGTGGAGCGGGTGAAGGGAATCGAACCCTCGTGTCAAGCTTGGGAAGCTTGCGTTCTACCATTGAACTACACCCGCAGGTGAAGAAACGGAATTGTCCGTTTAGCGGGGTGGTTTGGCAACTTTTATTTCTGCCAGCCCAGCGTGAGGGTGATGACTCCTTTTTTGTCCCACACGTAGACCCGACCATTGTCGGCTCCACCGAAGTAGACCGTGCCGTCGCTGTTGACGCCGAAGCAGTGAAGGAGATCCGCCGCTGGGTTCCATGATTTCGTGGGGCGTTTGCCTGTCTCGGTGCAAAGTCTCACGACTCCGTCGTCACAGGCGGTGATGAGCGTGGCGTCCTTGGCAGGCCAGGCGATTCCGGCGACATTCCCGGGGTGGCCGGTGATGAGCGCTTTTTGTTCCCGAGTCTGGGTGTCCCAAATTTTCAGTTCCTTGTCGGCACCGCCACTGGCAATTGCGGTTCCGTCCGGCTTAAAGGCGAGGCTGAGTACCGGCGCGGAGTGGGCTTCGATCTGCATGAGGCGCTTGCCGTCGGTCAGGTTCCAAAACCGGATGAGCTGATCCTCGCCGGCGGTGGCGATCGTTTTGCCATCTGGCGCAAGGGCGATGGCAAAGACTGTGCCGTCGTGGGCCGGCCAGGCCAAGCGCTTGGCCAAGCTGTCACGTTGCCACAGGACAATCTCTCCCGCTTGGCCGGGTTCATTGCTGGCGGTGATGAGCGCTTGGTTCTCGGTGCTGAAGGCTAGTGCTGTGACGCGCCCGGGAAGGTCGGTGAGTTCCCCAGCTGAGGTCCAGTCGGCGGTGTCCCAGAGGATGACTTTTCGAAAACCACCGGTAGCCAAGTGCCTGCCGTCCGGGCTCCATGCGATGGACTGGACAACGTCGCGGTGGCCGTCGAGCTTGGCCAAGCGCTTGGCCTCTTTTTCTGCCACACTGTGAATGATCAACTGATTGCCATGGCCGGCGGCGAGCTTTTTGCCATCCGGCGAAGGAGCAAGCGCAAACACGGGGCGATACCCCTCCGGCAAGTTGCCCAGCTCGGAGGCGTCCACCGACTGGTTCCGGACAACCAATTCCTCCGGCAACCACTCTGCACCGGCTTTGATCCATTGGCTGAGCGTGGCGATATGGTTGTCGCTCAACTGTTTCTTGGGCGGCATGTGAGGGTCGCTGTCCGGCTTGAGAAACTGAATCAAGTGGCTCTCGCCGGGTTTGCCCTCGACAAGGGCCGGGCCTTCGCCGCCCCCGATCAATGCGGTTTGTCGCCGGGTGAGATCGAGGTCACCCTTGGTTTTGTCCGGGTTATGACAGCTCACACAGTGATCGCGGAGCAGATGCATCGCGCGCTTGGCCAAGGGGACACCCGCCGACTCGTCCGCCCGGGCACTTGGCCAAGCGATGCAGAGTCCAAATGAGAGAGCGAGCGGCCCAGCCAATCTGAAGATTTTCTGTGTCCGATACCGGTTCAATGCGTGCCGGGATTTAACCGCCCTTTCCCAATCGGGGCGAGCCTTCTATTTTCGTCAACAACCAATCGATTCGGATTGGCTCACAGTCTCCTCCACTTTAGACTTCTCCCATGAAAACGCCGGTGAGGGGGGGTACGTCATCCGGACTCTCCACTGAGGAACGCCAAAAACCACGTGGTCAAGTCGGCCACGCGGAGAACACCCAATTACTGGAGGAGCACTACGAACAGTGGCGGGTGAATCCGACGAGTGTGGATGCCACGTGGCGTGCGTTTTTTGAGGGGTTCGAACTGGGATCACAGCTCGAGCCGGACCGGGAGGGATCCAACCGCAACGGTGGCGAAAATGGAATCGCCGCCCCGGTGGTGCCGAGCGCGGAACCGGCACCCACGCTGCCAGCGGCGGACCCGATGCGGCAGGGGCGTCTCTCGCACCTACTGTTTGCCTACCGGATGCTTGGGCATTACGTCGCGAACCTTGACCCGTTGGGATTCAACAAAAAGGAGTTGCCGGAGCTGGATCTGCATAATTTCAAGTTTACCGATGCAGACCTGGACCATGAGTTTAACGCCGGCACTGCGGGGGGCGGGGGCCAGAAAACGCTGCGCGAGATTTTGCAAATTTTGCAGGACACTTACTGCCGCACGGTCGGGGCGCAGTACATGCACATCCAGAATTTTGAGATCCGGCGTTGGCTGCGTGACCGAATGGAGTCCTCGCGCAATCGGCCGCAATTTTCGGGTGAAAAGAAACGGCGCATTCTCAAGAGCCTGATGGACGCTGAGCAGTTTGAGCGGTTCCTGCACACGAGCTATGTGGGGCAGAAGCGGTTTTCACTCGAGGGAGGTGAGACGTTGATCCCAGTGCTCGACGCGATCGTCCAGGGGGCACCGAGCCGCGGCATTTTCAAGATTGCGATGGGTATGGCGCATCGCGGCCGGCTCAACGTGTTGGCCAACATCATCGGCAAGGATTACAAGTTTTTGTTCGACGAATTCAGCGACAACTACGTGCAACAGGGTGCCCACGGGGACGGCGATGTGAAATATCACCTCGGATTCGAGAACACCCGGTCATCGGTCGACGGCGGCAAAGTGAGCATCAACCTCGCGCCGAATCCGAGCCACCTTGAGGCAGTAACTCCGGTGGTGCAGGGCAAGGCGCGTGCCTTCCAACGGTTGCTGAACGATTCGGCGGAACGCAAAAAGGTGTTGCCGGTGGTGATCCACGGGGACGGCGCGTTCATCGGGCAGGGCATCGTGGCAGAGACGTTTAACATGTCGCAGCTCGACGGCTACAAAACCGGCGGCACAGTGCATATCGTCGTCAACAATCAGATCGGCTTCACCACGCTGCCACATGACGCACGCTCTACACTCTACTGCACGGCCACGGCCAAGATGCTCGACGTGCCGATCTTTCACGTAAACGGCAACGACCCGGTGGCCGCGGTACACTGTATCGAGATGGCGCTGGATTTCCGGCAGCAATTCGGCCGGGACGTGGTGGTGGACATCGTCTGCTACCGCAAGCACGGCCACAACGAGGGCGACGAACCGAGCTTCACCCAGCCACGCATTTACGCTGCAATTGCCAAGCAACCACTCGTCAGCGAGGTGTTTCTCAAGTCGCTTATCGAGGAGAACGTGGTCGACCATGAGGAGGCCGAATCGTTCCGAAACTCGTTTCGGACGGCACTCGAGTGCGCACGCAACGAGTCACGCAGCGAGACACACAAACTAAAGCCAGCCATCCGTCCCCAGCTCTCCACCCCGGAAGTGTTCGACCCGGCCAACACCGCAGTCAACCTGGAACGACTTCGCGAGGTGGGCCTGCCGTTGACCAGCGAACCGGAAGAGTTCGCGGTGAACCCAAAGATTCAACGCCTCATCAAGCAGCGGCGTGAAATGGTCGAGGGCGAACGCCCCATCGACTGGGGCATGGCCGAGGCGCTGGCCTTTGGCACACTGTTGACCGAGGACATCCCGGTACGCCTGTCCGGGCAGGACGTTCGCCGCGGCACGTTCAGCCACCGGCACGCCGTGTACTACGAAGTGGGCACGCGCCGCCGCTATCTGCCGCTCCGCAAGCTCGCACCGCAACAGGCCGATTTCCGTATTTTCAACAGCCCATTGACCGAGGCCGCCGTGCTCGGTTTTGAATTCGGATACTCGCTGGATTACCCCAACATGCTGCTTTTGTGGGAGGCGCAGTTTGGTGATTTCGCCAACGGGGCACAGGTGATCATCGACCAATTCATCGCCTCTTCGGAGAGCAAATGGAACGAGACGTCCAACATTGTGCTGCTGCTGCCGCACGGCTACGAGGGACAGGGGCCGGAGCACTCGAGCGGCCGGCTGGAGCGCTTCCTGCAAGCGTGCGCCGAGGACAACATTCAAGTCGGCAACTTCACCACCCCGGCCAATTTGTTCCACTCACTCCGGCGTCAGGTGTATCGTCCCTTTAACAAGCCGCTAGTGTTGATGACGCCCAAGAGCCTGTTGCGCGACCCACGCTGCACCACGTCGCTCGAGGAACTCAGCGAGGGCGAATTCCTCGAGATTATTCCGGACACGAGGAAAAACACCTCGGCCAAGCGCGTCATTTTTTGCACTGGCAAAGTGTACTTCGATCTTGAGGAGTACCGGGAGAAAAATAACATCGACGATGCCGCCATCGTCCGCATCGAGCAGCACTACCCGTTTCACGAGGCCAAGCTGCGAGAGGCGCTCCGGCATCATCCCGAGGCTGGGCACTTTGTCTGGTGTCAGGAGGAATCAGAAAACATGGGCGCCTGGACATTCATGGAACCGCGCCTGCGCAAACTGCTGGGGCAGGAGATCACTTATGCTGGACGCGATGCCTCGGCCAGCCCGGCCACCGGTTCACGCGCAATCCACCTGCTCGAGCAGGCCAAACTCATCGAGGAAGCCTTCACCCTGTAATTTAATTTCATGCCCACCCAAATCAACGTTCCCGCCGTCGGCGAATCCATCAAGTCGGTCTACGTGGCCGACTGGAAAAAAAACACCGGCGAGTACTGCAACGCCGGAGACATCATCTGCGAGATCGAGACCGACAAGGCCTCTCAGGAAATCCCGACCGAGGTGGCCGGAGTGATCACCACCCAGGCAAAGATCGGCGACGAACTCCCGATCGGCGGCGTGCTGGCCACCATCGATGAATCCGGCGAAGCCCCGACTGCAGAGCCGGTGGCCGCGAGCATTGAGCCGGAGCTTGGCCAAGCGGAGTCCCCAGCCGAGCCAGCATCCCCCGCCGAAGCCAAACCGCTTGGCCAAGCGGAAGAAGTCCTGACGACGCCCTCGGCCAAGGTACACGCCGAGGAACTGGGGATCGACCTGAACGCGGTCGCCGGTTCCGGCAAGGGCGGCCGTATCCTAAAGGAGGACGTACTGGCAGCTGCTGAGGAGATGAAGGCAACCGCCACAGACACACCCATCGCCAGCAACGACAACGTCGGTAGCACGCCTGAACCGGACACTTCGGTGGCCGCCCCCGCGGAGGTCGGCGAGGTCACGCGCAAGCGAATGAGCATGATGCGCCGCACCATCGCCAACCGATTGGTCAGCGCGCAGCACGAGGCGGCCATGTTGACGACGTTCAACGAGGCTGACATGAGTCAGATCATCGATCTGCGCAAAAAATGCCAGAAGGAATTTATTGAAACCCACGGCGTAAAGCTGGGCTTCATGTCTCTGTTCGTGAAGGCGGTCGTACGCGCACTTAAAGCGGTGCCCAGCGTCAACGCCGCGATCGACGGCACCGACATGGTACAGTACCACCGACAACACATCGGCGTAGCCATCTCAACGGAGAAGGGTCTGGTCGTCCCGGTCGTGCGCGATGCCGACCACCTGTCTTTGGCGGAGATCGAGAAGGCAATCATCGACTACGCGGAGAAAGCGCGTTCCGGTAATATCGACCTGACCGACCTGACCGGCGGCACCTTCAGCATCACCAATGGCGGCATCTTCGGATCGATGATGTCGACCCCGATCCTGAACCCGCCACA
>CAJXAU010000131.1 GCA_913050205.1 uncultured Verrucomicrobiota bacterium | reverse complement strand
GTGATCTAGCCAAGCTGGAGGCCGCCTACCGGCAAACTCTGGAGCAGGTGGGCTTGGTCGATGTGAATGATGCCAAGCGTGATGCTGCGACCGGACCTGAATTGCCGGACGGCATTTCGAGAGTTGTTCTCATGGGGGTGACAGACTTGATACCGCTCGTTCAATCCGCCCTTGGCCAGTTGATCAAGTTGGGCGGTGTTGTTGAGTTGGTCGTTTTTGGGCCTCGTTCGGAAGAGGCGTTTTTTGACGATTGGGGACGACCGATCCCCGGGCACTGGTGCGAACGCGAACTATCTCTTGAGAACGAAAACCTCCACCCGGCGTTGGATGAAAAAACTCAGGCGGCGGAGATTACCGGGGTACTCACCCGATATGGTGACGCTGTTTACGATAGTGCCGCTGTGGGATCGGCGGATTCGAGTGTGATCCCGTATCTCGAGTGTGAGTTTTCCCGCGCGGCTCTTCGAGGATTCAATCCCGCAGGCTCAGCGGTCCGCCGTGCCTCAGTTGTCGCATTTTTGAAATCGCTTCTGGCGGTGTTGCAGTCTCCTACGTACACGAACGCGGATGCGTTCCTACGATTGCCGGACAGTTGGGCCTGGTTGAAAAAATTGGATGAATCGATTGCCCCCACACCATTACTCCTCGGGCTGGATGAAGTGCGAGAGAAACATCTGCCAGTCAGCTTGGCAGCGTCGAGCGAGTTGAATTTTGAGAAGGAAAGCGAGAAAGACAACATCGGTAGGAGAATCTTGGCTCGCACAGCGTTGAGGCATCTCCAAAACGAGTTGCGAGCGATTGAAGGGGATGAGTCATTCCAAAGACTGTTGGAATTTCTAAAGCAAACATTCGCTGGTCGGGAATTTCATGTTGATAACGAGGATGACGCGTTATGTGTCGAGGTCATTCGTTTGTTGAAGGATCGACTGGCTTGCATTGATGTGATGATCCCGCCCAAGGCCAAGCGAGATGTGGTGGCGGAATTGACCCTGCTGATCGATTCACTCGGCAGGGAGTCGTTGGTTACCGAACGACCATCGGACACGATCGACCTCCAAGGTTGGTTGGAGTTGGCTTGGGAGGATGCCCCCCATCTTTTGGTCGCCGGTGTGAACGAGGGGGTGTTGCCGGAGTCGATCCACGGGGATCGTTTTTTGCCTGAGAGCCTGCGTAAACAATTAGGGTTGCGAACCAACGAAGATCGATTTGCCCGGGATGCCTGGCTGTTGGAGTTGCTTGTTTCAGTCCGGGCCAAGCGGGGCCGTGTAGATTTGTTTGTGGGTCGGCAAAGAGTGAACGGTGATCCATTGAAACCGTCGCGGTTGTTGTTCCGTTGTGATGACTCCGGGTTGCCGAGCCGGGTGGATCACCTGTTCGCTCCGCTGCCTCCGCTTGTTCAGGCTCCGGCTTGGAGTGTGCCTTGGAAGTTATCTGCGGCGGATGCCAAACCACCCGAAAGACTTGGCGTTACCGCGATGGCGGATTACCTCTCCTGTCCCTACCGTTTTTTTCTGAAGCACGTGAGAAGGATGCAGGCTCTCGACATCGACCAGCGAGAACTCGACCCACGCGGTTTTGGGAATCTCATACATGGTGTGCTTGATGAGTATGGGAGGGATGAGTCCATGTCCAACGTGTTCGATCCGAAAAAGATCAATGCGTATTTTACAGAAAAGCTGAATGCTCAAGTGAAGCGGCGGTTTGGTAATCATCTTTCACTGCCGCTAATCGTTCAGAGTGAGATCGCCGCAAAGCGCCTTAGCGTGGTGGCCAGCATTCAGGCGGAGGAGTTAAAGGCCGGATGGAGGATCATTGGGACCGAGGAGGGCTTCGAACTGGAAATTGGCGGCATGCTGGTTCGGGGGAGGATCGACCGGATTGAGAAAAACGAGGAAACAGGTGAGGTGCGGGTGCTCGACTACAAGACATCCAGTACGGCGAGCGATCCTGCAAAAAAACACTGGATGAAGTACGACGAGGCCAAGCATGGTGAATGGACCCGTGACTACGCTCGTTTTGAGGTGGAAGGAAAATCAATGTATTGGGTCGGATTGCAATTACCGCTTTACGCAATGGCTCTTGAGGAAAAATATGGTAACGCGATCCTGTTAGGCTATTTCAACATCCCGGAGGTGGGGGCGGATGTCGGAGTCCGGTTGCTAAACCCGAGCGACACGACATTGCTGGAAGCGGCAAATAAATGTGCAATCGGTGTGGTAAATGATGTGAAGTCCGGCCGCTTTTGGCCTCCGAACCCCAAACCGATGTACGATGATTATAAGTCCATTCTGTTTGACGACGGGGAGGGTGCGGCGCTGGAACCGGGACGGGAGGCAAATCCGTGATAATTCCGAACTCACTCATCCGGGCTTCTGCCGGTTCCGGCAAAACCTATCAGTTAACCAATCGGTTCATCCATTTGCTGGTGAGCGAGGTCGCCCCTGACAGGATCATTGCGCTTACATTTACCAAGAAGGCGGCGGGGGAGTTTTTCGAGGGGATTCTGACGAAATTGGCCAAGGGCGCTTCGGGCGAAGGCGAAGCCAAGCGCTTGGCCAAGGAGTTGGCTGAGGGTGGATGCGATTTGTCGCCGCTTGGCCAAGCGGAATTCTCGACCGCATTGCGCCGCCTGATAGAGAACATGCCTCGGCTTTCTCTCGGGACCATCGATGGTTTTTTTCATCGAATGCTTGGCCTGTTCCCGTTCGAATTTGGGCTGGGAGGCGAGTTCGACATCATGAGCGAATTCGAGCGGAAACGAGTGCGGATGGATGTGCTTGAATGGATGTTTGACAGTCGTCAATTGGAGCAGGGCATCCATAATGCCATCATCGAGTCGCACCGATTGGCATCTGCCGGGAAGGATAAGCGAAGCTTTGTTTCTGCATTCGCAAAGCACCTCCATGACTGTCATGAATTGTACATGGAGGAGCCTTCGGAGGAATATTGGGGAGATCCAACACGCATTTGGCCAGATGGCCATTCGTGGATTATCGAACAAGTCGATCTTAACAAACTGGTGGGCGAGCTTGAGCAGGAATTGGAGTCGCACGAAGAATTTAACGATAAGCTATATAGTGAGTGGGGAAAAATATTCGCTCATCTAAAGGACTGGGAACCGGGGCGGCCATTGTATCACTCCAGCAAGCCGGGAAAATTGTTCAAAGAGGCAATGGTCGGGTTACCTCGCATGGCCGATGGTGGATGGGAGTTTAACTATAATAGAAAGGATTATGAGGTGAGCGACTTATTTGGTTGCCTCCTCGCCAAGGTGCTGAGGCATTGTATCTCGATAGAGTTGCAGACCAAGTTGGTCCAAACCAAGGGGATACACAGTTTGCTCGCCCTTTTTGAGAGCCATTATGATGATCGGGTCAGGCGCACGGGCCGATTGGTTTTTTCTGATTTTCCAATTCTTCTGGCCCCATCAAAAAACGAACCGAAGCTGGGTGGCAGTGGGCCAAGTCGGTTGGATATCGAGTACCGTCTGGATGGTCAGTTTGACCACTGGTTGCTCGATGAATTTCAGGACACAAGCCGTGTTCAATGGCGAGTGTTCGAGAATTTGGTTGATGAAGTAGTGCAGGATCCGGAGGGGCAACGCTCACTATTTTGCGTCGGCGACCCGAAACAATCCATCTACCAGTGGCGTGGCGGTGACCCAACATTATTCGATCACTTAAAGTCCAGATACCATGCTGCCGACAAAGAGAGATTCCGCTTCCGAAGCCTCAAAAAGTCGTGGCGATCCTGCCCTCAAGTGTTGAACTTGGTGAATTTAGTTTTCGGGAATGCAGACACCTTGAGTGCATACGATGAGTTCGGGGAAGGTGTCAGACGATGGAATGCCATCTGGGACACGCATCACTCTGCCAAGCCGGAGGAAGAGGGGCACGCGCTTTATTTGACGGCAAGAGATGATGAGCATCGGTTGCAACTGATTGCAGAGTTGCTTCGCAAACTTCGACCGATCGAGAATGACCTGAGATGCGCGGTGATCGTTCAAAAAAATGAGGTTGTCCGAAAGGTCGTCAATTTTCTCCGCGGTGAGATGCCGGAACTGCCGGTGGTTGGGGAAACAGTGAGTAACCCGGGGGCAGACAATTCACTGGGCTGTGCGCTGCTATCACTTTTTAGGGCGGCGGCTCATCCGGGTGACGGTTTTAGTTGTGGCCACCTGTTGCTGACGCCGTTCGGGAATCACCTTTCCGAGGATGAAAGTAAGAGGATGGGTGAATTACGAGTTGTCCAACGACAGGTTTACGAAAAGGGTTTCGCGCCGGTCGCTCTGGATTGGATTGGCAAGATCGCGAGCGACCTTGATGAATTCAGTCGTTGGCGTGCCGGGCAGTTTTTGGACATGGCAAGGCAGTTCGATGAGAGCGGCATTCGTGATATCGACGAATTTACACGCTTCATCCCGGAACAGGAACTAACCGATAGTGCCGGGGGTAAGGCAGTGCAGGTCATGACAATCCACAAGGCGAAAGGACTGACGTTTGACGCCACCATCGTGCCTGACCTTGAGGGGAATCGATTGGATGAGGCACGGCGTGAATCATTGCATGTCCGAAAGACACACGAGGGGGAACTGGACTGGATTCTCACCCTGCCCAACTCGGAACTTTGTAGTGTGGATGAGCGCCTTGAGCAGGCGATAAATGAGGCACGATCGGACGGGTGTTACGAGAATTTGTGTCGGCTTTATGTGGCGTTGACGCGTGCGAGCCACGGTCTCTACGTCATCACCAATGAGTTTAAAAAGAGCAGCAAATCTCTGAACTATACCCGTCTGCTAAATGAAACGCTGGCAGGGAAGGGAGAGTCATCCGATGAAGAGGGTGAAGTTTCTGGAGATCTGACATTCTGTGATGGGTCGTTTGACTGGGTGAAAAAAAGGGAAACCGAAGAGACGAGTGCGAGAACCGCCATCCCAACCGTTAAGGGTAATCGCGAGCATCGACACTTGGCCAGGCGGCGTCCTTCCACGCACAGGGTCGATATTGTCCCGGCAGATCGATTGTTCGACGCGGTGTTTGGCCAAGCGACATCGCATGGAGAGGATGTGCACAAGGGTTTCGAGCAGATTGAATGGGCGGGGAAGGAGGCCTTGGCCAAGCTGGAGTCACTCCGGGAAACGATGCCAGCCGAAGCTGTCGATGAAGTGGAGCAATGCTTGGTTGACGAGGCCTTGGCCAAGCGCTTGGCCAAGCCGGATTCTGACGTGGAACTTTGGCGGGAACGCCCTTTCGATGTGGTGCTTGGTGACGAGTTGATTTCCGGAGTGTTTGATCGCGTCCACCTTTTCGCCGACCGCGCAGAGATCATCGACTTCAAAACAGAAAAAGCCGGCGAGGAAGCCGCCGACCGGCATCGTCCGCAATTGCAGCTATACCGTTCCGCATTAGCCAAGCTAACCGGCTTGGAAGAGTCAGTGATTAGCTGTCAGCTATTATTTACCCATACACACTCGCTGTTGGACGTGGATTAAAGGAAGTAGGGAAAAATGAGCAAACGAGTATGGAGTTGGCTCAGAAGAAGATCGGCAGTGAATGCTTTTAAACTATTCGATTTTTGACTGGTTTTTTTGAATTGGTCGTCTAGAATTTGCCGAAGGCAAGAAATCCAATTTTCAATAAGGTTCCAATATGAAACTACGC
>CAJXAU010000130.1 GCA_913050205.1 uncultured Verrucomicrobiota bacterium | reverse complement strand
CACAGGCCGACCTCGTGTTGGATATCAAGGCTGAGCTTCCGAGGCTGTCCCAGGCGCTTGGCTTCACGTTTCATCCCAAGTTCGCCAAGAACCGCGAGCTGTTTGTCTGCTACGCGCTGAGGCCCAAGCAGGAGGACGGCTCGCATCTCGTTCGCTATCGACTGCCCGAGGCGGCCGCCCCGGCCGTGGTCGATCCCGCCTCGCGCGAGGTACTGCTCAAGTGGCTCTCG
Source organism: uncultured Verrucomicrobiota bacterium (assembly GCA_913050205.1). GTDB lineage: Bacteria > Verrucomicrobiota > Verrucomicrobiia > Limisphaerales > UBA1096 > UBA1096. The sequence goes on along the minus strand of CAJXAU010000130.1, from coordinate 5,452 downwards.
GGCGGACACAATGGCTGCTCGCTGAACTTTGGCCCGGACGGGATGCTCTACATTTCCACCGGCGACGCCGAGGCGCCTTACCCACCGGACGGCCTGAAAACCGGGCAGGACATCAGCGACCTGCTGGCATCGATCCTGCGCATCGACGTCGACCGCCGTGATCCCGGCCTCGCCTATCGTGTGCCGCCGGACAACCCGTTCATCGACACTCCCGGCGCTCGGCCAGAGGTTTGGGCATACGGCTTCCGCAACCCGTGGCGGATGAGTTTTGACTTTGAGTCCGGCGACCTGTGGGTCGGTGATGTCGGCTGGGATTTGTGGGAGATGATCTTTCGCATCGAGCGAGGCGGCAATTACGGCTGGAGCATCATGGAGGGCAGCCAACCGATTCACCCGGATGACACTCCCGGCCCGACGCCCATCATCGCGCCGGTTGTACAACACTCGCACACCGAGGCGCGCTCCATCACCGGCGGCTATATTTATCGTGGCAAAAAACTCCCGGCCCAACACGGCATGTACATTTACGGCGACTACGCCACCGGCCGAATCTGGGGGTTGCGCCACGATGGCAAACAGGTGACCGAACAGACTGAACTGGCCAACACCTCGCACCAAGTCATTTGCTTCGGCGTGGACAACGACGACGAACTGCTGGTGGTCGACTACCGCGGCACGCTACATCGGCTCAGGCAAAACCCCGCCAGCCGACCGGCCGAACCGTTCCCAACGTTGCTTAGCCAGACCGGCCTGTTTTCTGATTTAACCACACTCAAGCCGGCCCCCGGCGCCCACGCCTACACCATCCGCTCCGAGATGTGGCAGGACGGCGCGACCGCGCATCGGCTAATCGCCATCCCGGGAACCGGTGGCATCGACCTGCACCCCAACACCGACCAGCGGCTTGGTTTTCGCAAGGGCGAATGGCGGTTCCCTGACCGCACCGTCCTCGCCAAGACCATCTCGATGCCGGTTTTTACTTCGGCGGACTCCACCGAAACAAAATCACGAAAACTGGAGACGCAGGTGCTGCAGCTCATCGACGGCTTTTGGCAGGCGTACAGTTTTGTCTGGAACGAAGCCGGCACCGACGCCGAGTTGTCCGACGGCAAGGGCAGCGACACGCGGCTGATCGTGGCCGATGAAAACGTCTCCGGCGGACGCCGTGAACTGGCATGGCACTTTGCCAGCCGCGCCGAGTGCCTGCTCTGCCACAACCAGCTTTACGGCACCGTCAACGGCTTCACCGCGGAACAACTCGGCGGCAGCGAGAGCGAAGGCCAACTGCACGAACTCATCCAGCTTGGCCTCATCCGTGAACGGTCTCGCCCGGCACGCAAGACTCTGGCCAATCCGAAAAATACCGATGCATCGCTGGCCGATCGCGCCCGGTCTTATCTCCACGCGAACTGCGCCCATTGCCATCATCAGGGCGGGGGCGGCGCCACGGTGTTCGACCTGTACCACCACCTGCCTCTCAAGCGAACCAAGCTCATCGACCTCGAGCCTGCGCAGGGCCACTTCGGTCTCAACGACGCGCGTGTGGTGGCCCCGGGCGACCCGTACCGCTCGGTGCTGCTGTACCGCATGGCCAAGCAGGGCAACGGTCGAATGCCGCACCTCGGCTCGCGGAAGCTCGACCCGCTTGGGCTGAAACTCATGCACGACTGGATCGCCGACATGCCGCTTGATGACAACGGCCGCGCCCCTGCACGGCTTGGCCAAGTGGAAACACAGCGCAAACAAATCCACTCTCTCGGCTTGGCCAAGCGCTCTGAACACCCTGCCATTTTGGCCAAGCTGCTCGACAACCCCAGTGGCGCGCTCATGCTGCAACAGGCCGTGCTTGGCAACTCCCCGCTTGGCCAAGCGATCAAAGATGACCGGCTCGAGATCGCCGCGGCGGCGGCTCAGCACAAAAAATTTAGTGTGCGTGAATTGTTTGAGCCATTCCTCCCGGACAGTCAGCGCACCAAAACGCTTGGGCCCACTCCCGACCCGGCCAAGCTGCTGGCGCTCAAGGGCAGCCCGGTCAAGGGAGGCATCCTGTTTCGCCAGGCAAGCCGCACGCTCTGCGTCAACTGCCACCGCGTGCAGGGCGAAGGCAAAAACATCGGGCCCGACCTCAGCCAAATCGGCGCTCGTCTCTCCCGCGAACAACTCCTCGAGAGCCTACTCACGCCGTCCTCCACCATCCCCGACGGCTTCTCCCTTTACACGCTGGAGATGAAATCTGGCGAGGCTTATACCGGCTTCCTGCTCGAGCGTGGTAAGGACATCACACGGTTCCGGTTGATCACCGGGGAGGAAAAATCTTTGGCAACGGAAAGCGTGAAACGATTTTCCGAAATCCCGACCTCCATCATGCCGGCCGGCCTGCTGCAAAACCTCACCCCACAGGAAGCTGCCGATCTACTCGCCTATCTGGCCTCCCTCCGCTGATGATTCCTTTGGTTGACGTCAGACATAGGCTTGCGGAGAATTGGGCGTGCCTTTGATCCGCCAGTACAAACTGTTCCCGCTTGGCCAAGCGCTTGGCTTGGCTGCGGTTGCGCTTGGCCTGTTGCTGCCGCGGCTGGCCAACGGCGAGGAGGCAAAAGCGATGTACTGGGAGACGCACATTCGGCCGCTGTTCAAACAGCACTGCCTCAAGTGCCACGGCGGCGCCAAGCAGAAGGGAGGGCTCGATTTGCGCTCGCTTGGCTCGACCCTCAAGGGCGGGGACTCCGGCTCACCGGTTCTCCCCGGCAACCCGAACGGCAGCCTGATTTACAAGGTACTCCTCCCCGGCGCCGATCCGCATATGCCGCCGGGAGAAGGCAAGCAGCTCCCGGAATCCGACCTGTCTCTTGTGAAGAATTGGGTCGCCGCCCATGTGAGCCCTCACTCATCCAACACTGGCTCTGAACCATGGGCTGCGGCCTATCCTGTTTCAAAACCGAAACCACTCAAGCTGCCCCCGGCTGGCTTGCCTGCCTCGCGGGTGATCGATGATCTCGTGCGGGCCGGCTGGCAGAAGAAAAGTGTCACCCCGGCCAAGCAGGCCGGTGACCGGGTGTTTTTGCGCCGGGTGTATCTCGACCTGATCGGGCGCATCCCGACGCCCGCCGAACGCGCGGCCTTCCTCTCCGACGATCGGTTGCGCAAGCGCGAGGGACTGGTCGACTCGCTGTTGGCCCACCCGGAATTCGCGCCGCACATGCGGGAGATGTTTGACGTGCTACTGTTGGGGCGTGTGGATGAGGGCAAAACCAAGCGCCGGGCGGACAATCGTTGGCATGCCTATCTCGAGACGGTGTTCCGCGAGAATATCCCGTGGAACGAGTTTGTGCGCGACATCATCCTTGCCGGCACAAGCGAAGGCAGCGAACGCGGTGCGCCTTGGTTTCTCTACGAGCAAAACAACGACCACCAAAAGATGGCGGAGTCGATCGCGCCGGTGGCGTTTGGTGTGGATGTGCAGTGCGCGCAGTGCCACGACCATCCAAGCGCACCGGAGATCAAACAGGCGCATTACTGGGGGTTGGTCTCTGCATTCAATCGCAGCAAAAACGTCGATACGAATAACGGCCCCGGCCTGACGGAATCGGCCATTGGCGGATTCATCAGCTACAAAAATCTGGCCAAGGTCAGCGCTCCTGCCGAGCTGACTTTTCTCAACGGCAAGTCGGTTCCGGAAAAACGACCAGCCAAGGACACGAAGGAAAAGGACGACCCGGCCAAGTACCTTGTGCCGCCGGGAAATAAAGTCGCTGCCAAGCCGAAGTTCTCCCGGCGGGAGGCACTGGCATCGGCGGCGCTGACAGACAACCCGCGGCTGGCCCGGGCTTTTGTCAACCGGGTCTGGGCAATGTTGATCGGGCGCGGAATCGTGTACCCAGTTGATGAGATGAGTTCGGAGTATCCGCCGAGCCACCCGGAGTTGCTCGGCTGGCTGGCTCGGGATTTCGAGCAATCCGATTACGATATAAAGAAACTGATCCGCGACATCGTCCTTAGTGAGGTTTACCAACTCGACTCGAGGCCAAGCGGCCCGGCCCGGCCGGAGCCGTCGGTATTCGCCGTGGCCCTGGAGAAGCCGCTGCACGCCGAGGTGTTGTTCCGCTCACTGCTGGTCGCGACCGGCCGTTGGCCAAGCGCTTCCGACACAAAAGTCGATGCCACCGCTTTCCGAAAACTGCTGCTCTCGCAGTTCCCGGACCTGTTTCCGCGCGAGTACAACGCCTCCATCCAGCAGGCGATGTTTCTCTCCAACAACCCGATTGTGCGCGACATGCTGCAGCCGGATGGGGGCGCGCAGGGATTGAACCTGCCCTCGCTTTTGCTCAATCTTCCCGGACAGGCGGAGCGGGTCTCAGTAGCGTTTGAGACGGTGTTCGGCCGACCGCCCTCGCGAGATGAAATGGCGATGTTCGAGGGCTACCTCGGCAGGCGCAACGATCGCTTGGCCAAGGGCATCGAGCAGATGTTGTGGGCGATGGTTTGCAGCCCGGAATTTTTGATGAACCACTGATGGAAAACAACTCAGGCCAAGCGCACGATCAATGCGGCAGCCCCGAACACGGGCTGCATAGGCGCCGTTTTCTCGAGGGATTGGGCGGTGGCGTGGGCGCCATCTCCGCCGCGAGTTGGGCCGGCCTTTTTTCCAACCCGGTGTTTGCCGAGCAAACCAAGCGCAAACAAAAACGGTGTATCCTGCTTTGGCTCTGTGGTGGCCCCAGCCAGTTCGAGAGTTGGGACCCCAAGCCCGGCCGTATCACCGGGGGGCCGTTCAAAAGCATCCCCACCTCACTGCCCGGCTACCACGTCAGCGAACTGATGCCGAATTGTGCCAAGATCATGCACAAGCTCGCGGTGGTGCGCTCGATGAAGACCGACCTCGAAAACCACAACACCGCCATCGACCTGCTAAATCGAGGCGACAAGCCACGCCCTCCATTCGTGCGACCCACGCTCGGCTCGGTGCTTGGCCAGCAACTGGGGCAGCTCGACAGCCCCATCCCGAATTTCATCCTGCTCGACCCCTGCCCGGAGGGGAACGAGTTCAAGGGTTTCAAAGCCGGCAACTGGGCTGGCTGGCTGGGTGCCGAGTACGGCCCGGTTCGGCTGGGTGGCCAGTACAAGCTGCCGGACGTCAAGCGGCTGCCGGACATCACCAGCACCGACCATGAAGAGCGCGAGGCACTGCGGCGTTTCATCGGCCGCAAGTACGAGAACGACCGCCAAAGTGCCGCAGCCTCTTCGCAGAACGCGGCATTCGCACGCGTCAATGGCTTGATGAGCTGCGCCGACCTGTTTGACCTAGAGCGGCTGCCGCAAAAGGATCGCGACCGTTACGGCCCGGGAACGTTCGGACTGCACACGCTGCTGTCGCGGCACTTGGTCGAGAACGGCGCGCCGTTTGTGATGGTGGCCAACGGCATGCCTTGGGACAGCCACGTGTTTCACAATG
>CAJXAU010000129.1 GCA_913050205.1 uncultured Verrucomicrobiota bacterium | reverse complement strand
AAGACCGGTCGCAGGAACAACTTCCGCAGCGTGGCCGTCCGCATCTCCCGGGCGTCCTTCAACTGCATGTGAAAACGCACGCAGGTGGTCACGGCATCGATCTCCGCCTTGGGAAACCTTAGCCGGTTTAGAATGTCACGCGCCATATCGGCCCCGATTTTTTCGTGGCCAAAAAAACGGATGCGCCCGTCACCGTCGCGACTCATCGTCACCGGCTTGGCGATGTCGTGCATGAGCACGGACCAAATCAGGGCGGTGTCCGCGTCTTCCGGCAACTGGTTCAGCATGAGGCGTATGTGCGTGTACACATCCCCCTCCGGATGAAACTCTGGCGGCTGTTCGCAGCCGATCGTCGCCTCCAACTCCGGCAGCACCTCGCCCAGTAGGCCACTCTTCCTCAGCAGTTCCAGTCCGGCATCGGCATGTGGTGGCCGAAAGATTTTGAGCAGTTCATCCCGAATCCGCTCCGCGCTGACCTCCGAAATGGCGGCCGCGTTATCGCACACAGCAGCGAACGTGGCCGCCTCTATCTCGAACCCAAGCTGTGCAGCAAAACGGACCGCGCGTAACATTCTCAGTCGATCCTCGCCAAACCGCTCCATCGGGTCACCGATCGTCCGGATGCACTTTGCCTCAAGATCCGCCTGCCCCCCGACCCAGTCGTGCAACTCCCCCTCGATCGGGTCAAAAAACAAACCGTTCACCGTGAAGTCCCGGCGCAGGGCATCCTCCCGGGCGTCGGTGAAGCGCACGCTACCGGGCCGTCGGCCGTCGGTGTAGTCGGCCTCCGCCCGGAAGGTCGCCACCTGATATTCGTGGCCGTACTCCAGCACCATGATCACCCCAAACTGTTTTCCCACCGGGATGGTTTTACGGAAAATCTGCTCGATCTGGGCCGGCTTGGCATCGGTGGCGATGTCATAATCTTTCGGCGCTTGGCCAAGCTGCGCATCCCGCACGCAGCCGCCCACCCAAAACGCCTGATACCCCGCCTTGGCCAAGCGCTTGGCCAGACGCAACGCGCCGTTGCGGAGTGTGATTGGCTGGGATCGAGTGGTTTCCGGCATGGATCAGGCAAAAAAACCAAGGCCATTCTCTCCGAAAACTTGGCCGGAACAAGCCCCGTAATAATCAAAAACAGGCGTTTTTTCGCATTTTCTTAATTCTTCCCCCCAGTTCAGGGTTCGTTTACCCTCCCGCGCTTGCCAGACAGGCGCAAAACGGGAGAAGTGATGTTGCGTGGCATTCCTGTTTCACAAGGGGTGTCGCAGGGCCGTGTCATTGTCCTGAACTGCAGCCGCATTGTGCCTGCCAAGGCCGGCTTCGAGATCGACGACCAAGCCGAAGAGGAAGCCCGATTGCAGGCCGCTCTGGCTGAAACCCGCAAGCAGATTACCGCCGTGCAGAATCGTCTGCGCGATGAGTTGGGCGCGAAGGAATCCATGATTTTTGACGCGCACCTTTTGGTGCTTGAGGACCCCGCACTCCTCGAGGAAGTCCATCGTAAAGTACAGGATGAACACCTCACGCCGGAATATGCATTTTATACCGCCTCGGAAAAATACGCCGAAGCACTGAGCGCCGTTGACGATTCGTACCTGAGCGAACGGGCGGCCGACATCCGCGATGTCACCCAGCGCGTCCTGGGCAACCTCATGGGCCAGCCGCAACAGGCCAGCGTTAGCGACCTCACCGAGCCATGCATCGTGGTGGCGAACGACCTCACCCCGTCGGACACAGCACAGCTCGACCCGGCCAAGGTACTGGGCTTTGTCACCGAGGTCGGCAGTCGCACTTCCCACACGGCGATTCTTGCGCGGTCACTGCAGATCCCGGCCGTGCTCGGTCTGGGAGAGGCGATCGAGGAGTTGAAGCCCGGACAGACTGTGTTGCTCGATGGCTTCAATGGATTCGTTGTCATCACACCCTCGGACCAGACCTTATTCGAGTACGGCCAACTGGTGGAGCGACAGACCTCAATTGAGGAGAGTCTTGACGAAATCCGAACCGAGCCGGCGACAACCCTTGACGGCCACTCCATCACTCTCTCGGCAAATATCGAACGGGCCGGCGATGTCGAAGCGGTGCGCAAAAGCGGTGCGACCGGGGTCGGGTTGTTCCGCACCGAGTTCCTGTACATCAATCGACCGAATCTCCCGGACGAGGAGGAGCAATTTCAGGCCTACAAAAAAGTCGCGGAATCACTCGCGCCCGAGCCGGTGATCATCCGCACGCTCGACCTCGGCGGTGACAAGCTGCTTTCCCACGTCAACGTCGCAGCTGAGATGAATCCATTCCTTGGCTGGAGAGCGATCCGGCTTTGCCTTGAGGAAAAGGACCTGTTTCGCACACAGCTCCGCGCCATTCTTCGTGCCAGCACCTTTGGCAATCTGAAAATCATGTATCCCATGGTGTCAGGAATGGACGAACTGGACGCCGCGAACGTGTTGCTCGACGAATGCCGGGAGCAACTCCGGGGCGAGGGAGTCGGGTTCGCGGAAGACATCGAAATAGGCGTGATGATCGAAACACCCTCGGCTGCGATGATCGCTGACAGCCTCGCCAAGCACGTCCAATTTTTCAGTATCGGGACGAACGACCTCATCCAGTACTCGCTGGCTGTGGACCGATTGAACGAAAAAATCGCCCATCTTTACGAACCCACTCACCCCGGCATTCTGCGCCTGATAAAGACCACGGTTGACGCCGGCCAGGCGCAACAAATCTGGACCGGAGTTTGCGGTGAAATGGCTGGTGACTTGGTCATGGTACCGCTGTTGATCGGTCTTGGCGTCGGAGAGTTGAGTGTGGTGTCACCCATGGTGCCCCGCGTCAAAAAGCTGATCCGCAGCATCGAGATGGCGAAGGCACGGGAATTGGCGGAGTTCGCGCTCAACTGTGATTCCCCAAGTGAAATCCTCGCCCGAACCGAACGTCTGGCCCAGGAGGCCGTCCCAAGTTTTTTTGAGAAATCGACCCAGCGCAGTGAATAGTCCTGCGCTTGGCCAAGCGTCAGGGAATCCAGGCCTTGAATTCCGGCAACCGCCGCACGTCCGTGAACCTTGGATCGCCTTCCACACGCTCGTATAGGTTGTCCGCAGTCGAGTTGGTGGCGCGGCGTTGTTTATCGAGCTTCAGTGCCTTGGCCAAGGTGGCCCAAGCCTCCTTCGTCCGAGACCCGTTTGAGGCCTGCACGCCGGCGAGGTCGTACCAACCCTCCGGGTTGTCCGGCATTTTCCCGGTGAGCTTCACCAGTGCTGCCTCGAGATTTTTTGAGTCCCCGATCCGGTTAAAAAATTCGGCTGCCAACAACAGGTTGGTCGTGTTGATATTCGGCTGATCGATGCTCTTGATGAGCACGTCCACTCCCTTTTGGTTTTGGCCCATCAGCACGTGCGCCGAGGCCAGTCGCAACGACTGGTCAAAGTCCCCCGGCTTGGCAGCCACGTTTGCCTCGAGTTTTTGCAGTGCATCGCCAGCCATCCGGTTTTGCTCATCCGCCTTGGCCACTTGGCCAAGCGAACGATACAGGGAGGCCACGGTGAAGCGGGTGCTGATCTCAAGGTTCGGTTGCTTGACCAGCGCATCGATCAGTTTCAACGCGGCATCGTCCTGTTTCAGGCGAAGATAAATTGTTGCCAACTCAAGCGTGACCTGAGGATCGCTGGGATTGGCCGTGTGCCGCTGCTGTAGTGCAATCAGTTGCTGTTGTATCTGCTGAATCTCCTGACTGCTTAGGCCAAGTCCGCCGGACTGCTTCGGAGTCGCGGTCGGCGTGAACGATGCCGTCTCCCCATTTTTCAACGCATCGTACCATTCCAAAAATACCGGGTTGACATCGCTGCCACTCGTTATTGATTCCTCCAGAAGTTCCAAAACGAACTGACGGAATAATGGATCCTTAATATCGAACAGTTTCGTGGTGGTGATAAACTGCATCAGCCCCTGAATTAGGCCGTTGTTCAGCACGCTCTCGGGGTCGAACTGCTGGAAGGTGTGGGTCAGGTAAAACAAGTCATCGCGCCGGGCAGCCGCGCCCTTTTTGTCGCCCTGATGAAATTGCTCTTCGCCCATCTGCAGCATTAATTGAGCGAGATGCATCACCACCTCCGGGTTGAATGGGTTAAACGCCCACGCCTGCTTGAGAGCGAAGAGGTACTCTCGGGTCATGCGTTTTTTCTTGAGCATCAACTCCGCACGCTTGGCTGAGTCCTGTTCCTTCGTGATCGCCAGCCTGTAGTTATCGATGCGCCACCGGTACATGTCGGCAATCGAGCCGCGCAGTTTGCTGAACGCCTTTTGCGCCGCTTGATCCCGCACAAACGCTCTGGCCCCGGTGTAGCCGTCGAGCTCCCATCTCTTATACGTCTTGACCGTCCAAAGGCCGATATCACGTATACTGGTCTCGTCCGTGATCCAGTTGCCGGTCAGACGCGACTGGTACTCCGCCCAAAACCGCCGGTCCTTGCGCATCATCTCGTCGGTGATTTCCGGCACCTCCTCGCGGTTCAGCTTGAGAATAATCCCGTACGGCGTGAGATGTGGGTACATCCATTCCAGCGGAAAACTGACCTCGACGAAAAAATCCCGATCCGGGTTTTTGTCGAACAAAACCTTGGCCAGCTTGGCGTTGATCCCCATCACCGAAACCTGCCCAGCCACAGAGATAACCCTGCCATCGTTGGGATCGCGGATAACCTGCTCACCTGGGATGGGCTGCCCTGCTTTGTCACGGGCCGCAGCTTCCATGGTGTATTCGGCGAACGACCGCTCTAAATCAAGCTCTGTCGGGGAGTTCAGCTCGAGATCGGGATACAACCCAGCCTTGCCCGGCTGGATCAACCCGGCGAACACCTCGTCGAGCACACGGCGGTTGAGCCGCACCCGGGCGTGTTTCCAGCGCACGTAAAGCCCGTTGTCCTCCACCCGGTCCGGCTCCGCTTGGCCAAGCGCACCAATCTTTTCCTTTAGCGCATCGACCTGCTTTTGCAGTGCGACCGTGGTCGGGGAAAACTCAACTGCCTTGAACGCCGCATCATCCCAGAGCGGGCCGCCATCGAGCAGCACGTCGAAGCCATTGGCCAAGTGCTCGCGAATCGTGTCCTCGGAACCGCCCTTCAACGCCGCAAGCGTTTCCGCCGGCAGCTTGGATGCAATAAACCCGGCGGCCGCGTCTGCCTGCCCGGTCAGGCGCTTGGCCAAGTCGCTTGGGTTCAAGATATGCTCCTCCTCAAAATACGACTCCCACGTGCGGCGATCCACCTCCCAGTCCGAACCCATCCCAACCATCCAGCGATCAATGGCACCGGAAATTCCCGTGGAAGTTTTTGGGCCAATCAACTTGCTTCTGGCACCGGATGCGAACGGAAGACGCGACTCATCATCCTGCTGCCAGTCGTCCTGCGCGCTCCGCTGGTAATGAGCGCGAACAGTGTCGAGGTAGGTGCGGTCCGCCAGCGCATTCTGCGTGATCAACGCCACGTCGCGTCGGTCAAATTTAGGATCCCTTGGTTTCTTCCCCGGCGGGGTGAAGCTCTCAGCAAAGATCATGTACGTCGGATTGAACCGCCCGGGATCGGTGCCGCCGAACAGAATGGCATTCTCCGACATCTCAGGGTAGATCGGGCTACCATCGGCCTCCGTGAACGGTGGCGTAAACATGTCGTGGCCGTACCAGTAGCCAAACAGGTGGCCGC